>NZ_SMKA01000020.1 GCF_004348455.1 Kribbella albertanoniae | reverse complement strand
GCTTTGGAGCGGCGGCGGGCTGCTGAGTCGGCGGAGGCTCGGGAGTTGCTGGTCGCGTTTGTGGGGGAGTTGCGGGAGCGTGGGGTGGCGCCGGAGGCGTTGCGGGCGCAGGTGATTGGGTCGGGGACGAGTTATCGCACGGGGATCAGTGGGTGGTACTTGCGGAAGAATCGGTCGGTCGGGGTTGATACCGAGGCGAACTTCTACATTCTCGGGACGACCGCGAGCTTGGCTGCGCGAGTGACCGGCGTACGGGTGCTGGCTTCGGATCCGCCGCTGGTTGTGGGGCAGGGCGGGCGTGATGGCGAGTCGATCAAGCTTGCTGATCTGCTTGAGATGCGGCGGGGCGAGTTATTCGAGTGATTTCTGTCGGTTAGGGCGGTTACGGTCTGCAGGGTGTTGACTCTGCTGAGATACGGGATGCGCGTCGCGCCGGGGAGTACGGCGTTGACGGTAGGGCTGGCCGTGTTCGGGGCAGTGTTGGGGATGGCGGTCACGCTGCTTACGGGGCAGGTGATCGGGGCGGTGCCGGGAGTGGTTGCGGGGTCGGCTGGGGCGATGTCGTTGTGGGCGTTCGGGTGGCTGCTGGCGGCGATGCTGTTCGTGTTCGTGCTCGAGAGTCTGGCGCCGGCGTTGCGTCGGGTGGCGGCGACGCTGCTGGAGGCGGCGGTCGTTCGCGAGATCGGGATCGGGATCACCGAGCCGCTGCTCCGGCCGCAGCGGATCGAGCATCTCGAGGACGGTGAGGTTCTCGACGTCCAGGAGCGGGCGAAGGGTAAGGGTGGTTTCCACCTTTCCCAGGGCATGTCGCAGCTGCCGTGGTTGCTCGCCGCGCGGATCACCATGATCGGATCGGCTGTGATCGTCGGGCTGATGTTCTCCTGGCTGGTCGCCGCGATGCTGGTCGCGGTGACGCTGGTCCTGGAGTGGCATCAGGGCCGGATGATCGAGGGCGAGATCGACATGTGGTGGGGCAACACCGAGGAGCAGCGCCGCGCCAACTACGTCTTCGACCTCGGAATGAAGGACGCCCCGAAGGAGCTGCGGGTCTTCGGGCTGCATCAGTGGGTGGTCAACCGCTACGTCCAGGAATGGACGGCCGGATTCCGGGCGGTGTGGGCGAGGCGCGGCAAGAACGTCGTCTGGTCGATCGCGATGGGCCTGGTCCGGCTGCTCGCCGACGGGTTCGCGATCCTGCTCGTCGGCCGCGCCGCGCTCGCCGGTGACTTGCCACTGGCACAGGTCGCAACGGCAGTCCCGGCGATCCTCGCGATCGGTGTCTCCGGCAGCGGGTACGGCGTCGTCCAGCTGCGGCGCGGACTCTCGGCGTACCGGGCGATGGTGGCGTTGCCGGACACGATCGCCACCCGTCACCCGGAGCCGGCAGTCACCGGGCAGCACAAAACAGAGACGATGCCTGCGCGGGAGATCCGGTTCGAGAAGGTGAGCTTCCACTATCCAGGCTCGGACAACTACGTGCTGCGGGATCTCGACCTGACGATCCACGCGCGGGAAGCGCTGGCGCTGGTCGGGATCAACGGCGCCGGGAAGTCGACGCTGGTGAAGCTGCTCGGCGGCGCGTACCGGCCGACCAGTGGGCGGATCCTCATCGACGGGGTCGATCTCGCGGAGCTCGACCTGGGCGCGTGGCAGCGGCGGATCGCGGCCATCGTGCAGGACTTTCTGCGCTTCCCGCTGCCGGTGACGGACAACGTGGAGTTCGGGGCGATCGAGCGGGCCGGCGACCAGGCCGCTCTCGCCCAGGCAGCACGGGAGTCCGGCATCAAGGACCTGGTCGGCGGGCTGCCGAAGGGCTGGGAAACCGTGCTGGACAAGGCGTTTGAGGGCGGTGTCGATCTGTCCGGTGGCGAGTGGCAGCGGGTTGCGCTGGCCCGGGCGTTGTTCGCCGTCCATGCCGGCGCCGGAGTGCTCGTGCTGGACGAGCCGGCCGCTGCGCTCGACGTACAGGCAGAGATCGAGCTGGTGGAGCGGTATCTCGAGCTGACCTCCGGAGTGGCGTCGCTGATCATCTCGCACCGGTTCTCGGTCGTCCGGAACGCGGACCGGATCTGTGTGCTCGCCGACGGACACATCATCGAAGACGGAACGCACGAGCAACTGCTCGCGGCAGAGGGGACCTACGCCAAGATGTTCCGGTTGCAGGCCGAGCGGTACGTGACCGATGCGTAGCCTGCGGATCGGCCGGCTGTGGCTGGCCACGTCGTTCCGGGCGGCGCCGGTGCTGATGGCGATCTCGACCGTGCTGGTCGCGGCGCGGGCGGTGACGGCACCGGCCCAGACCTATGGCATCAGCCTGCTGGTCGAAGGTCTCAGCGGAGACGGGTCGAACACGATCGCGGTCGGCGTGGCAATCATCATCGGTGGTCTGGCGGTTTCGTTCATCGCCGACGTGGTCGGCTGGCCGGTGCAGCAGACGGCCGAGGAGCGGATGGCCGGTCGCGTGCACGCCGATTTGCTGGACGTGACGACCGGGATTCCAGGCCTGACCCACCACGAGCGGCCCGATGTGGCTGACCGGCTGGAGCTCGTGAGGGAGCGGGCCTGGCGGATGGGCGTCGGCTCCGAGGTGCTGTTGTGGCTGTTCGGCACGGTGACGAACACGGTCACAGTGCTCACCCTGCTGGGCTCGGTCCACCCGCTGCTGTTGCTGCTGCCGCTACTCGGTACGTCGCGGATCTGGTCGGCGTACAAGGGGAGCATGCGGGAGGAGAAGGCCTATGAGGATTCGCTGCCGCACGAGCGGCTGGCGGATCGGCTGATCGAGGTGGCGAAGGACCCGCGGACGGCGCTCGAGCTGCGAGTGTTCGGGTTGGGCAAGGTCTTGATCGAGCGGATCTCGGCGTTGCAGGCCGAGCGGTTCAAGTTGCAGGTCGCGGCGGCGAAGTGGAGTGGGAAGGTTGACGGCGCGGTGCGCCTCGGGTTCGCGCTGGTCTACGCCGCGGCGATCGTCTGGGTGATCGCGCGGGCCCGCAACGGCCAGGCCTCGGCGGGCGACGTCGTACTGGTGCTCCTGCTGGCACCGCAGGTCGATCAGATGACCGGCGGCATCGCGCAGAACATCTACTGGGTCGGTGAAGTCGTCCGCAGCTTCAGCCGCTACGACTGGCTGCGGCAGTACGCGAAGGACAACTCCTGGCAAGCCAGTACGACGCCCGCCCCGGCCAAACTCACCTCAGGAATCGAGCTGCAGAACGTCGGATTCGCGTATCCCGGTAGCGAGTCGCCCGTGCTGAGCGACGTGACGCTGAAGATCCCGGCAGGCTCGGCCGTCGCGCTGGTGGGGGAGAACGGCGCCGGCAAGACCACGCTGGTGAAGTTGCTGGCCCGGATGTACGACCCGACCACCGGGCAGATCCTGATCGACGGGGAGGCTCTGTCCGAGGTCGATCCGGAGGCCTGGCGGTCCCGGATGTCGGCCGGGTTCCAGGACTTCGTGAAGTTCGAGTTCCTGGCCCGCGAGGTGGTCGGGATCGGCGATCTCGGGCGGCTGGACGACGAGGACGCGGTCCGGGCGGCCGTCGTACGGGGTGATGCCGAGTCGGTGATCGCCGGCCTGCCGAACGGGCTGGACAACCAGCTGGGGAAGAAGTTCGAGGGTGGGGCCGAGCTGTCCGGTGGGCAGTGGCAGCGACTCGCGCTGGCGCGGGCGTTCATGCGGGAGAGACCGTTGCTGTTGCTGCTCGACGAGCCGACGGCGGCGCTCGACCCGGAGGCCGAGCATCGGCTGTTCGAGCAGTACGCCGAAGCCGCCCGGATCGCGGGAAGCGAGACCGGCGGGATCACCGTGCTGGTCTCGCACAGGTTCTCGACCGTGCGGATGGCCGACCTGATCGTGGTCCTGCACGAAGGACGGATCGAGGAGGTCGGCAGCCACGAGGAGTTGGTCGTGGCGGGCGGCCGCTACGCGGAGCTGTTCGAGCTACAAGCCCGCGCCTACCGCTGAGTCCATCCTGTGGGACGGCGTCCCGGAACGACGCTGAAAAGCTAGTGTTTGAGTCAACTTACTCAAGTTACCTGGAGGGTACCGATGAGTGTGACCGACGAGCTGCTGGCGAACGCCGAGCGCTATACCGAGAACTTCGACAAAGGCGAGCTGCCCCTGCCGCCTGCCAAGCGGGTGGCCGTCGTCGCATGTATGGACGCTCGCCTGAACCCGTACGGCCTGCTCGGCCTGTCCGAGGGCGATGCGCACGTGATCCGGAATGCCGGCGGCGTGATCACTGCCGATGAACGCCGCAGTCTGGCGATCAGTCAGCGGCTGCTCGGCACCCAGGAGATCATCCTGATCCACCACACCGACTGCGGCATGCTGACCTTCACCGACGACGAGTTCAAGGCGAGTATCCAGGCCGAGACCGGTCTCAAGCCGGACTGGTCGGCTGAGGCCTTCCCGGACGTGGACGCCGACGTCCGGCAGTCGATCGCCCGGATCACCGCCGACCCGTTCATCCCCGTGAAGACCTCGGTCCGTGGCTTCGTGTACGACGTCGCCAAGGGCTCGCTCCGGGAGATCACCGACTGAGCGGCTCAGATGCGAATATGGCCGCATGCCGTCGCCAGTCATCAGCCCTGTCCTCGTTGGCCGGACGGCCGAGCTTGCCGCGATCGAGGCGGCGTACAACCAGGTTCGGGCCGGTGAGTCGACCACGGTGGTCGTCACCGGGGAGGCCGGGATCGGGAAGTCCCGGCTGGTGACGACCGCGGTCGGCCGGCTGGCAGTTGGGCCGCTGGTGCTGCGGGGCGGGTGTCTTGAGTTGGGGTCCGGCGGGACGCCGTGGCTGCCGTTCGTCGCGGTGATGCGCGACCTGCTGCGGGCCTGGGGTGCGGATCGGTTGCGGGCGGAGCTTCCTGCGGACGGTACGGCGCTCGCCGATTGGTGGCCGGAACTCGGGCTGGCCCGAGTCGATGGTGGGCCGGTGCGGTTGTTCGAGGAGCTGCTGACTCTGCTCGGCCGGGCGGCGGGGGATCAGCCCGTGGTGCTGGTGATCGAGGATCTGCAATGGGCGGACGTGTCGAGCCGCGAGCTCTTCGCCTACCTGGCACGGAACCTGGCCGATCGGCCGATCCTGCTGGTCGGGACGATCCGGTCCGGCGAGCTCACGCCCGGTCACCCGACCCGGCAGTTGCTGGGCGAGCTGGGTCGGCGAGCGGACGTCGTACGGGTTGAACTCGCGGCGCTCGAGCGGCGCGAAGTGGCGGCCCTGCTGGCCGCGATCGAAGGACGTCCGGTCGATCCGGTCCTGGCGAGCGAGATCCACCGGCGCAGCGACGGGAACCCGCTGTTCGTCGAGGCGTTGAAATCCAGCGGGTCTGCAGCCGGTGGCGGGCTGAGCGACCTGTTGCTGGATCGGGTTGCAGACCTGTCGGCAGACGCCCGGCACCTGCTGGCGGCGATTGCGGTGGCCGGCGCAGAGGTGCCGGACGTGATCCTGGCTGGCGTTCTAGAACGGCCGAGTGACGAGGCGTTGCGCGAACTGGTCGAGCGGCACCAAGTCGTCGTACGGGACTCGGTGTATGCCGTCCGGCATGACCTGATCAGAGAGGCTGTGTACGGCGCGCTTCTGCCCGGCGAGCGACGCCGTCTGCACCGCCGGTACGCGACCGCGATCGACACTCGGGATACTGACGGCGACTACCAGGCGGCCGCGTTGGCTGAGCACTGGGAGGCCGCTGGGGAGCTCGGGCGGGCGCTGGCTGCGGCCTGGCGGGCAGCTGCGGTGGCTGGACGGCAGTTCGCGTACGACGATCAGCTGAATCTGCTCGACAAGGTCCTGAACCTGTGGCCGAAGGTCGACGATCCGGAGCAGCTGACCGGCGTGAGCCGGGCGGACGTGCTGACGGCTGGCATCGAGGTTGCCAATGCGGCGGGCCGGGCCGAGTGGGGTGTTCAGCGGTCGATCGAGGCGCTGGCCGAACTGGACGTCGAGCGTGAGCCGATGCGGGTGGCGAGGGTCCTCGGCCTGCAAGGCTTGTTGCGGAACCGGCTCGGTGAAACCGGCATCGACAGCGTGCAGCGAGCGGTCGCGCTGGTGCCGCCAGGGGCCGACGACCTGTTGAGGTGCCGGTTGCTGGCCTGGCTGGGCTTCCTGTTGTGCGTCGAGGACAACATCGAACCTGGCCGCCTGGTCGTTGACGAGGCCTACGCGTTGGCCGACCGGCTCGACCACGACGGGCTCCGGGCCGCCGCCTTGGTGTCTGCTGCCTACGTCGACGACGCGGAGGGAGAGGGCGAGGCGGCGATCGCGAAGTACGTCCGGTGTGGGGAGCTGGCGTTGCGGGCCGGCGACCATGCGCTGTACCTGACCGCCGAGCAGTGGAAGTGCATCGTCCTGACGGTCGACGGCCGGTTCGAGGAGGCGGTCGAGGTCGGCGCTGCGGCCCAGCGGCTGGCCGAGGAGTGGGGCTTGGCCCGGTCCCGCGGCAGCATGCTGGCGCAGAATCGCTCGTACGCGTTGTTCCGGCTCGGGCGCTGGGACGAGGCACTCGACGTCATCGACGATGCGTTGGCCGACGGACCGCCGCCTCGCTTTCTGGCCTCCCTGCACTACGTGGCCGCCCTGATCGCTGTCCGGCAGGGGCGATTCGAGCATGCGCAGCGACTGATCGACGCCACAAGCGGACACTCCCAGCCGTTCGCGGCGATGATGCTGAGCGTCCGGCTCACCACTGCGATGGGGCAGAGCGATCGCGACGCCGTACGGCGGCTCGTCGCGCAAGGGATCGAGTGCCGGGACTGGCGCAACTATGACGCCGTGTGGTTTCTGCTCGCCCTGGCCGAGGCGGGTGACCTGGCCGCCGTGCAGACCGTGTGGAAGGCGGTACCGGCGGGGGCGTATCAACGAGCCATGCCGGCCGCGATGCTCTGCTCGGTCGAGGCGATCGAACAGGAGACGCCGGTGGCCTGGCGGCGAGCGGTCGAGGCGTGGCGGCAGCTCGGTGACCGGTACGAACTCGCGGCCGCGCTGACCGGCCTGGCCCGGGCGGAACTTGCCGGGCGCAACGAAAAGCGTGCGCGGGAGGCGCTTGCGGAGGCTCGTGCGCTGGCCGGCGAGCTGCGGGCCGAGCCGCTGATCGCGCGGATCGCCGTACTGGGTCATCGGCTCGGGCTCGGTGCGCAGCCGGGGCGGGCGTTCGGGCTGACGGCCCGGGAGCTCGAGGTGCTGCGGGTGCTGGCCGAAGGGTTGTCGAACGCCGAGATCGCGCGGAGGCTCTTCGTCTCCGGCAACACCGTGGCCACCCATGTGGCTCGCGTGCTGCGGAAGCTCGGGGCTGCTTCGCGGACCGAAGCCGCAGCGATCGCGCACCGCGAGGGCCTGCTGAATTAATTCGGTGGTGCGCTACGGGGTGCGCTGGTAAGGTCGCCGGTCTGCCAATTTCCATGGCACAGCCGGGTGGCAATGCACTGTGTGAAGGATCGAATCGAACCGGACAAGTCCGGGGCGGGACCCTCGGTGGTCGCCCGTCGATCTGTCCGTTCTCCTTCACACGAAACGAGGCAATTCCACGATGGTCGAGCTCGACTCCGAACGAGCCTTTCTCGCCGAGGCTAAATCCGCGCTGGCGCGGATGCACGCCGATGTCCTGGTCCGTGAGATTCCCGTGCTCGGGGGTGAGGACAACGACGAGCGGTTCACCAACGAGGCCAACCAGCGCGCGCACGAGCAGCGGACCCTGGCGCTGGTGGACCTGCCCGATGTCCCGCTCTTCTTCGGCCGGCTCGACTACGAGCACGGGACGATCGACGGGATCGACCGGATCTACATCGGCCGCCGGCATGTGCACGACGGCAGTGGTGAGCCGATGGTCATCGACTGGCGGGCGCCGGTCTCGGTGCCGTTCTACCGGGCCACGCACAGCGATCGCCAGCAGGTGCTGCTGCGCCGGCGGTACGGGTTCTCCGACAGTGCGGAGCTGACCGGCTTCGAGGACGAGCCGATGATCGGGCCGGAAGCCCACGATCAGGGCGACGCCTTCCTGCGGGCCGAGATCGAGCGGCCGCGTACCGGCCCGATGCGCGACATCGTCGCCACCATCCAGCCCGAGCAGGACGACCTGGTCCGCGCGCCGCTGAACCCGTCGATCTGCGTTCAGGGTGCGCCCGGTACCGGGAAGACCGCGGTCGGGCTGCACCGCGTCGCCTACCTGCTCTACACCGAGCGCGAGCGGCTCCGGCGCGGTGGTGTCGTGATCGTCGGGCCGAACCGTTCGTTCCTGTCCTACATCCGCAAGGTCCTCCCGGCACTGGGCGAGGTCGACGTCCGGCAGATCACCATCGAGGAGCTGATCACGCACCCGACGGAGGCGATCGACGGTCCGGAGACTGCGCGGATCAAGGGCAACGAGCGGATGTCCGCCGTACTGGTGCGGGCGTTGTGGTCCTTCATCGGTACGCCGACGGAGGGGATCCTGTACAGCAAGGGCGCGCAGCGGTTCCGGGTGCACGACTACGAGGCGCAGGAGATCGTCGCGGCCCTGCGCGGATCGACCGGGTACGCCGCCGGGCGGAACGCGCTCGCGCAGCGGCTGGCCCACGCCGTACTGGTCCTGATGGAACAGCGTGGGGACTCGCCCGACGACCGTGTGCAGAACGCGGTGGCGCGGTCGAAGCCCGTGCAGTCGCTGGTGAATTCAGTCTGGCCGAAGCTGGTTCCGGAGCAGGTGCTGCACAAGATCCTGTCCGATGCCGACTTCCTGGCGGAGGTCGCGGGCGACGATCTGACGGCCGATGAGCAGGCTGCGCTGCTGTGGGCGAAGCCGGCGCGGTCCTGGAAGTCGGCGAAGTGGTCGCCGGCCGATGCGGTGTTGCTGGATGAGCTTGATGACCTCGTCGAGCGGCGGGCCGGTTCGCTCGGGCACCTCGTGCTCGACGAGGCGCAGGACCTGTCGGCCATGCAGTTGCGCGCGCTCGGGCGTCGGTGCCGGACCGGTTCGGCGACCGTGCTCGGGGATGTCGCGCAGGCGACCACGCCGTGGGCTGCCGGGGCGTGGGACCGGGTGCTCGGTCACCTGGACAAGTCGGACGGTCTGGTGGTGGAGCTGGAGCGAGGGTTCCGGGTGCCGGAGCAGATCATCAAGTTCGCGGCTCGGCTGCTGCCGGTCATTGCTCCGACCCTCGGCGTACCGACGGGAGTCCGGACGGTCGCGGACGCGCTGGCCGTCGTACGGACTGGAGAAGAGTCGCTGGCCGACGCGGTGGTCGAGGCGTGCCGGACAGCGCTGGCCGGTGAGGGGTCGGTGGCGTTGATCGCGGCCGACGATCAGATCGGGGCGCTGCAGGCCGAGCTGGTGGGCGCGGGCCTGGAGGCTGGGCTGCTGGGGGAGTCGGAGGACTCGATGGAGGCGACGCGTCTGGTCTGCGTCCCGGCGACGCTGGCGAAGGGTCTGGAGTTCGACACCGTGGTGGTGGCCGAGCCAGCGCGGATTGTCGCCGCGGAACCGCGTGGATTGCAGCGCCTGTACGTCGTACTGACCCGAGCCGTGAGTCGGCTGCAGCTCGTGCACTCCGAACCGCTCCCGGAGGCGCTAGAACAGGGAGTCCTGCGGTAGCACCGGTACGGCGATCGCCTCGGTGACCGCGCTGAAGGCTGTGCCCGGATCGACCGGGCTGAGCGGCCAGCCGGACAGCAGTTGAGTGTCGGCGAGGACGAGGCCGTCCGGGGTGTCGAGGTAGAGATCGCGGGCGATCTGGCAGGTGATGCGGCCGGAGATCACCGCGTACGGCGTGAGCGCGGTCAGCGCGTGAGCGGGCCGGATGCCGTCGGCGGGAAGCCCGTACGTCGGGGTGTGGTCGATGACGTCGAGCGTGCGAAGGGTCTGCCCGTCGGGCCAGTCGAGAGTGCGGACGTTCTTGGCGAGAGCCTGCAGGTCGTCGGCGCGCTCGGCAGCACTGGGCGGGCTCAGGCGGGCCGTGCGTTTGACGGTCGAGGCGACCCGGTCGGTCACGCCGAAGGCGGAGGTGAAGAGCCGCTCGACCCGGCGGGCCGCGGCTAGGGTGCCGCTGGACAGGAAGGCGGAGCTGAGCGCGCCCTGCTCGAGGAGACGGGCCGGCCCGCGGTCGGCGGCGGTGATGCCGATCTTCACGCGGCTGCCGTGATGGGCGAGATAGACGGCGAACTCACGAGGATCGTCGAGGCGGGTGTCAGCGGCGATCGAGTACGAACGATCCATTGTCTGGCATTCCGGACAGAGCGGCCCATGGACGCTGGCTGCGAGCGGGGTCCTGGTCGGGCAGCCGAGGCGCTTGCCGTTGCGCCAGATGCCGATGCACTGGCGGTCGGCCCCGGTCGCGAAGGCGATCTCGTCACCCAGGCGCAGCGGGGTTCGTGGGTTCGAGGCGGACCACTCCAGCTGCGGGAGGCCGTCGTTCCAGACCAGACCGGCCACGCGGAAGGGTTCGCTCATGGGCGCTGACTCTAGACGGCGCCACCGACAGTCAGTGCACCTTCTCCGATCCCGCGTGCTGCACGAGCCCGCAGTACCCGCATTTGTGCGGTAACGCGTGACCACTGCCTTGGCGGCAGACGTGCGACTTCCCGCCAACAGCCCACGCGAACCGGCAGAGATCAACTGCCACCCGCTGTGCCGATCCACCGCCGTCGTGGCTCATCCGAAACACCCCATCCGCTCGCTCGACCGCCTTCCGTGGTCATGAGACGTTCCCCGTACGACTTCATGACGTGAGACCGGGACGGCAAGTTGGCGGCCCCGCGGTGTCTTGACGAAGTTTTTGGGTACCGGGCGGCGGCGAAAGGAGTCGGATCATGCCTGCTGGGGCGAGTAAGAAGCGGGAACGGCAGTACCAGCACATCAAGGCCGGGCTGAAGGAGAGCGGCCGCAGCGAGGACGTCGCGGAGGAGATCGCGGCGCGCACGGTGAACAAGGAGCGCGCGCGGTCCGGCGAGGCGAAGGAGTCGAGCCGGAGTTCTACCCACGACATCTCTTCGGGCCGGCGCGGCGGACTGCGTTCGCACCAGGGGCCCGGCGGGCGGACCAAGGCGCAGCTCTACAACGAAGCCAAGGACAAGGGCATCAAGGGCCGCTCAAAAATGACCAAGACCCAACTGGAGCGCGCCGTCGGCCGGTGACCGCGCGCTCCGGACCTCTCAGTTCATCCGGGTCAGGCGGCCGTCGGGGGTGATCTTGACGGTGACCTTCCGGGTGCCGACGGTCAGGTCGACGAAGAAGTTGGTGCCGGCTGATCGGGTGCTGTAGGAGACCTGCTCGCCGTTGTTGGCGGGCGCGATGACGGACAGGATGCGCGCGTTCTGGCCGGTCTGGGTGAACTTGACGACCGGTGCCGGCTTGGCGTTGAAGATGTCCGGGAGGTACCAGCCCTGCGCCGGGTTCGACTTGCCCTGCTCGACCGTCGTCGTACCGCTGGTCGCACCGAACGGGATCTGGAAGAGGTGCGTCTGCATCTTGCCGCCGGTCGCGACCGCGGTCGTCGGCGACTGCACGGTCACGGTCTGGCCGGGCGGCAGGTGCCACAGCGTTTCGTACCGCTGGTTGCTCCCCGACTCGCCGCGGTCGAGCGCGATCACCACGTCCGGGTCCTTCAGCACCAGGATGTCCCGGCTGCGGCTGACACCCTCGGCAGGCTTGTCGGCCAGCTCGTAGTAGTCCGAGTTCGGCGTACTGACCGAGCCCACCAGCCGTGTCGGCACCAGCTTGCCGGTGGCGGTCGGGATCGTCATCACGTTGTGCGCGGCCTGGCTCGGCGCCCACTGCTGCAGGTCGCCCTGCTTGTAGCCGTAGTACCCGGGATCGATCAGCACGTCCTGGCCGTGCCAGTTGTAGTTGATCGACATGTGGTCGTCGTGGCCGTGGTACTTCTTCGAGGGACCGAAGCGGATGCTGTACGCCGATTCCTCGTCGAACGGCCGCTTCTCGCCCCAACCGGTCCGGCCGAAGATGAATCCGCCCTTGTAGATCCCGGTCCGGTGCTCCGGCCGCGGCCCGGACTTGCCCTTCGTCGCGACGAACTCCCACGGCGTACCGGGAACGCTGACGACCTTCTCCCGGGTGCTGTTGCCGATCTGGAACAGCTCGCCGTTCGGCTTGGTGGCGAGCGCCATCCACTCCGCCAGGAGCTTCCGCCGGGCGTCGATCTCCGGGCCCGGATCGATCCCACAGGCCCGGACCACCGCGGCCGCCCTGCCCCACAGCCGGTAGTTGAAGCCGGCGTAGCCGACGGACTGCTCGTTCGTCGTGCCCTCGCGGTCGATCGACTGGACGACACCCTCGTTGAGCCGCGTGACGGCCTTCTTCATCAGGTCGTCGCGGCCGAAGGTGCAGCCGACGCCGAACAGCGCGATGCTCTCGTCGGTACCGTGGTTCCGGCTGCCACTCCAATGGTCGATCATGAACTGCGCATGCGTGAGCAGCGCATCGTCGAGCCACTTGTACTGCGCCGGCAGCTTCTTCGCGTGCAGCCCGGTGAGCAACGCCTGCCGGGCACAGATCAGCACGTTGGTCCGGTGCATCGTGGACTCCGACGCACTGGCGTCACCCTTCCAGGGGAACGGGTTGTCCTTTACCCAGTCCTGGATGATGGCGAGCGTGTGCGTCCGCGCCGTGGCGTTCCCAGCCTTCAGGTGGTCGATCCCGTTGCCCAGCCAGCGCAGCGAGTGCAACCACAGGTGCCAGCTCGGGTCCTGATACGGGTTCGACTCCCACTTGATGTCGCCGGACCCGTTCCCGGCCTTGTACGGCGGGTTGTTGCCCCACGCAAACGTGTCCTCAAGCACCATCTTCAGCGGGATCTTCTTCTGCAGACCGCTGTACCCCTGGCACGGGTACCCCTTGGCGGCCGGCTTCGTGCTGGGCTTCGTTCCGGGCGGCTTGACGGGCAGTGGCGCGGCGACCGGCTGGGTGACCGGGCGATCCGGCGACGCCGTACCGACTTGGTCGATCTGCCCTTTCTCACCGGGCATCAGGAAGACGATCGCCCCTGCGAACGCGATACCGCAGATCAGGACGCAGACCGCGACCAGCGCGACCGTGTTTCCCAGTCTTCGGCGCAGCTCACCCTTGTGTTCAGCCACCCCAAGCCACCCCAGCCCCCGGCCCACACCCCGGTACTTCCGGTCAGGACCCTATGTAGGCACTAACGCCTGAGCCAGGGCGAACCGTTGCATAAAGCACCGAAGCGGAGCCAAGTTTTCTCTTAAGGGCTGGGGGAGTCAGAGCTCCGGATACAGCGGGAACTTCGTGGTGAGAAGTTCGACCCGATCGCGCAGACCATCGAGCACCGAATCGTCGACGAGTGCCGTCGCGATGATGTCCGCGACCTCCGCGAACTCGGCCGGACCGAAACCGCGAGCGGCCAGCGCCGGCGTACCGATCCGCAGCCCGGACGAGACCATCGGCGGCCGCGGATCGAACGGTACGGCGTTCCGGTTCACGGTCAGGCCGACCGAATGCAACCGGTCCTCGGCCTGCTGCCCGTCGAGCTCGGAGTGCCGCAGGTCGACCAGCACCAGGTGCACCTGGGTGCCGCCGGTGAGGACCGAGATCCCGGCCGCCCGGACGTCGTCGGCCGACAACCGCGCGGCGATCGCCTGCGCGCCGTCGAGAGTACGGCGTTGCCGGTCGCGGAACTCGTCGGAGGCCGCCAGCTTGAACCCGACCGCCTTGGCCGCGATCACGTGTTCCAGCGGACCGCCCTGCTGGCCGGGGAAGACCGCCGAGTTGAACTTCTTCGCCAGGTCGGCGCGGTTGGTGAGGATGACACCACCGCGCGGACCGCCGAGGGTCTTGTGGGTCGTCGTCGTGACGACGTCGGCGTGCGGGACCGGGTTCGGGTGCAGCCCGGCGGCGACGAGGCCGGCGAAGTGCGCCATGTCGACCATCAGATACGCCCCGACCAGATCGGCGATCCGCCGGAACTCGGCGAAGTCGAGGTGCAGCGGGTACGCCGACCAGCCGGCCACGATCAGCTTCGGCCGGTGCTCGATCGCCAGCCGCTCGACCTCGGCCATGTCGACCACGAAGTCGGTGTCACGGACGTGGTACGCGACGACGTCGTACAGCTTGCCGCTGTAGTTGAGGCGCATGCCGTGGGTGAGATGACCGCCGTGCGCGAGGTCGAGGCCGAGGATCGTGTCGCCCGGATCGAGCAGCGCGAACATGGTGGCCGCGTTCGCCTGGGCGCCGGAGTGCGGCTGGACGTTGGCGAAGCCGGCACCGAACAGTGCCTTCACCCGGTCGATGGCCAACTGCTCGACCACGTCGACGTGCTCACAGCCGCCGTAGTACCGGCGGCCGGGGTAGCCCTCGGCGTACTTGTTGGTGAGGACGGAACCCTGCGCCTCCATCACCGCGAGCGGAGCGAAGTTCTCGCTGGCGATGAGCTCGAGGGTGTTGCGCTGACGCCCTAGCTCGGCCGTCACGGCGGCGTGGATCTCGGGGTCGAACTCGGCCAGGCTCTGATCGAGGGTGCTCATCTCACTCGCCTCCGATCAGTGCCTCGTAGGCGGCGGCGTCCAGCAGCTTGGTGGGGCCGGTGACCTTGACCCGCAGCAACCAGCCGGCCTGGTACGGGTCGGTGTTCAGCAGACCGGGATCGGCCACGACGGCCTCGTTGAGTTCGACGACCTCGCCGTCGACCGGAGCGAACAGATCGCTGACCGACTTCGTCGACTCGATCTCACCGCAGGCGTCGCCGGTGCTGATGGCGGTGCCGACTGCCGGCAGGTCGACGTACACGACGTCCCCGAGGGCCTCACCAGCGAAGGCGGTGATCCCAACGGTCGCCAGCTCGCCGTCGAGCGCGATCCACTCGTGGTCGGCGGTGTAGTGCAGTTCAGTGGGGACGCTCATCAGGACTCCTGGCGGCGGTAGAAGGGGAGGGGGACCACAACTACGTCATCGTGGGTACCGCGGATGTCGACCTGCAGCCGGGTGCCCGGCTCTTGGTAGATCCCCTCGACGTACGCCATCGCGATGGGGTGGCCGAGCGTCGGCGACGGTGCGCCACTCGTCACGGTGCCGACCTCACGGCCGGTCGCCGGATCCAGAACGGCGTACCCGCTGCGCGGTGAGCGGCGAGCGGATGAGGTGAGCCCGACGAGTACCCGCTGGGCACCTTCGTCGCGGCGGCGGGCGAGTGCCTCGCGGCCGACGAAGTCCTCTTCTTTGCCGAACGCAACGACCCGGCCGAGCCCGGCCTCGAACGGCGTCAGCTCACGGCTGAGTTCGTTGCCGTAGAGCGGCATCCCGGCCTCGAGCCGCAGCGTGTCCCGGCAGGCCAGCCCACACGGCTTGAGCCCGTACGGCGTTCCGACGCGGAGCAGCTCGGCCCAGATCTGCGAGGCGTCGGCCGGCCGGCAGTAGATCTCGAACCCGTCCTCGCCGGTGTACCCGGTGCGGGCGAGCAGGACGTTGCTGTTGGCAAGCTTTGTTTCGGTGATCTCGTAGTACTTGAGATCGGTTAGATCGGTGTAGGTCAGCGGGGCCACGATCTGCGCGGAGACCGGACCCTGAACGGCGATCAGCGCCCAGTCGTCAGTGGTGTCCCGGAGCTCGGTCTCATAGCCTGCGATCCGCTGCTTGAGTTCGTCCCGTACGACGGCGGTGTTGCTGGCGTTCGCGACGATCAGGAAGTGGTCGTCGGCGAGCCGGTAGACGACCAGGTCGTCGATGACGCCGCCGTCCTCGGCGCACAGCATCGAGTACCGCGCGCGCCCGAGACCGATCTTCGACGGCGTCCCGACCAGGCTGTGGTCGAGTGCCCGGGCGGCACAGGCGCCGACCACCTCGAGCTCACCCATGTGCGACAGGTCGAACAGCCCGGCCGTGGTCCGGACAGCGTTGTGCTCCGCGATATCGGAGGTGTAGCGAACCGGCATGGTCCAGCCGGCGAAATCGGTGAACGACGCACCAAGTTGCTGATGCTCCGCGGCCAGCGGAGTCGCGCGTGTCAAAGACATGAGTCGGGAGGCTCCCTCGGTCAGGCACCGCGGACGCGGTGCCACTGCTGGGTGACCTCCCCGCTCTGTCATCTGTACCTGAGAGCTTCGCCGCCGGGTGAGGCGGTTTGCACCGTGGGTGCGGACTCCCCACAGCTACGCGAGGGTCCGGCTTTCCAGAGTTCGCCTCATCGGAACGGTCAGTGGGCCTGAGAGATTCTGGGGAGATTTGCTCCTTCGGCGCCGGGTCATGGTGAGCCCGGACTCTCCCGCCCCGATTCGAACGGCGCGATATGCAGTTGAGCCGCCGACTCTAGCATCAGGCAGCCGCTCTGGGACCCGTCGATGTGATTGGCTCGACTCCGTGAGTGGAAGCCAGCTTTTCAGCCTGATCATGATCCTGCTGCTGGTGTCCGGTACGGCGGTGGGCGTCGTACTGTTCGTGCGCCGGCAGCGGTATGTGAAGTCATTGCGGGACCGGGGCTGGACGTTTGTGGGCAGCCCGGCCTTCGAATCGGTGGCGCGGTTGTCGAATCCGCCGTTCGGGATGGGGTTCACGCGTGACCCGGACGACCAGATCGTCGGTCTGACGAGCTCCGGCCGGCCGTTCCAGGTGATCGAGTACGGGAGTGAGTACTGGAAGGGCTGGGTCGGGATGGTGACGCTGTCGCGGCGGCTGCCGGAGTTGTGGATCACGGGCGGGCAGACGCAGCCGCGGGCCGGGGTGGCGGCGACGATGGTGCCGGTGCCGCCGCAGCTCGGCGCGGGGTGGACGGTCGGCGTACAGGATCCGGCCTTCGCGACCGAGGTGCTCAGTGGGCAGCTGTGTACTGCGCTGCTCACGCTGGCGAGTGGTCAACCGGGCGTGAACCTCAGCATCGACGGCGACCAGCTCGTCATTCAGGATCCGCCGCGCAAGGATCCCGAGCTGCTGGCGCCGTGGCTGGACCAGGTCGCCATGATCGCAACGGCCATCGACGCCCTGCCCCTGGATCGGTGGATCCAGCCGCCGCGTGAACCGCGGCTGACCTTCTACCAGCACCCGGACTGGTGGTGGATCGGCCAGGACGACAGCCTTCTGCACAGTACGCCGACCACCCGGAGCGGGCACGACCACAGCACGAGCGACGTGATCCGCGGCCGGGACGGCGACGGTCCGCCGTTCGTCGCGTTCACGCACCACTGGAAGACGACCCGCACCGAGAGCTCCACCGACTCCGAGGGCCGCACGACCACGCGCACGGTGACCGAGAACCACAGCGAGCCGATCCTCGGCTTCGAGCTGCCGGTGGGGATGCCCTGGATCCAGGTCAGCCGGCGCGGCTTCGGGGCCGGGATCAGTTTCGAGAGCGAAGCCTTCAACGAGCAGTTCGCCATCCACGCCCGGGACCACAAGTTCGCGTACGACGTCATCCACCCGCGCCAGATGGAGTTCCTGATGGCGGTCCGGCCGGTCTCGTTCCAGGTCGTCGGCAACTGGGCCTGGTTCGAACCGGGCCGGCACGACCACCAGACGATCGCCCACAGCTCCGTGTTCCTCCGCGACTTCCTGGCCCGCATTCCGCGCTTCGTCTGGAAGAACCTAGGCCTGCACGACTCGCCGTACCCGCAGGCCTAGGTTCCACCCTTCCACTTGGTCAGGCCGTAGGCCTTGGTGATGTCCTGCTGTAGGCGGCCGCCGGCAGCATCGGTGATGTCGAGTTTCAGGCTGACCGTGCTGCCTGCCTGGGCGTCCGGATGGTTGAGGCTCGCCGTGTAGACACTGTCGGTCTTCTTGTGCAGCGGCACCGGCGTCCACGTGCGTCCGTCGTACGACATCAGCAGCTTCACGCCGGTGAACGGCGCGGTCGGGGCGCCGGTCTGGTGGCGCAACGA
Source organism: Kribbella albertanoniae (assembly GCF_004348455.1). Classification (GTDB taxonomy): domain Bacteria; phylum Actinomycetota; class Actinomycetes; order Propionibacteriales; family Kribbellaceae; genus Kribbella; species Kribbella albertanoniae. The sequence continues at coordinate 43,846 of NZ_SMKA01000020.1, read as the reverse complement.
CAGGGTGAGCGGCGTCGCCGTACCGACGCGGACCTGGTTCAGACTGGTTGCCTGGGGAAAGTTGACGTCGGCGAGGATCAGCGGCATGGCCTCGGCGGCACCGGCCCGGGACCGGAAGTCCCAGGTGCTGCGGATCTGCGTGGAGTACTTCCACCACGGCTGGCTCCGCTGCACGTCCAATGCCAGCTGATAGTTGCCGGGGGCATCAGGTACCGGACCGTTGAGCGACAGCTCGTCCGCCTCGACCAGGACCTTCCCGTCCCGCTTCAGCGACAGGGCGTAGGTGCCGTCGGACAAGCCGTCCGGCTCCTCGTACTGCGTCGCACCCGTGACGAACGGCGCGAGCCCGATCACCAGATTCTTGCCGGTCCGCTGGACGCCGATATCGGACGGCCAGGTTGTGGTCTTGGACGGCAACCCCGAGGTCGCGACCGGCCCACGCCAGTTGACCGTACGTCGTTCGCCCGTCCGGTACCGGTGTGCGCCCGAGCGTCCCCGGCTGCTGGTGTCCGCCGAACCGATGTCGACGCGTTGCTCCCATTGGCCCGGTCTCACATAGGCGATCCGCCGGAACGGACCGATCGAGAGCGGGAGCGGGCTGAGCCCGTGCGCCTCGCCGAGCGGCGTGTACCCGACCTTCGACTCCCACAGTTGCGTGGCCGTGCTGTGCACCGCATACGACTCCGCGATCCGTGCCAGCTGCGGCTTCCAGTACTGGTGCACCGGCCGAGCGGGAACCCGGCCGGCCCACGCCTTCAGCAGGTCGAACACCTCCGGCGATCCAAGCGCCCCGTCGATCCGAACCACCTTGCCGGGCAATGTCTTGGCCACCTCGCGCGAGGTCTGCAGGACCGGAATCCGCAGCGTCCGGTCGCCGAGGAAGAGGCTGTCGACACCGAACCCCGAGATGTTCGGGTCGTAGAACAGCACCCCGCCGACCTTGGCCCGCTGAGCCGCCTCCGCGATCTCCGCCTGTGCCTGCATCCCGTCCATCGCAACCACCGCCAGCTTGCCGACGGCACGCTTCAGGTCGGCCGCCGTACCGGTCCCCGCGTTGACGGCAGTCAGCTGTTTGGTGCCGGCGAAGCGCGGCCCGTCCGTCAGTTCCGCGACCGGCAGTTCCTTCGTCCCGAGCTTCAGCCGGTACGCCGGTGTCTCGAGCCTGCTCGCCGCGCTGAACTCCATCTTCCCGACCGTGACACCGGACGTCGGAACGGCCCGCAGCTCGATCGGCGCATCGTCGATCTCGACCTCTTCGAAGCCGCTGAGCTTGCCGAACCGATTCAGCCGGTAGTAGGCCATCGAGGATGCCGCAGGCACGAGCTGATGCTTCCCAGCAAGGGCGACCTTGACCGGAACCGCCTTGCGCGCATCCAGCGTCACCGTGGTCGTCTTGCGGATCCGCACCTCGGGCTGGGCCGCGATCACCAACCGGTCGGCGGTGGTCGCCGTGGCGGGCTGCAGGAACGTGCCCGCGATCGAGTAGACACCGGGCGCGATCCGCATCTTCGCAACCCCGTTGATCAGGTCCGGTCCGCCGTTGCCTTCCCACGTGTCAACGGGTCCACCGTCGGGCCGGGTGACGAACAGCAAGCTGTCGGCCGGCGTACCGTCGCCGAGAATCCCCTTCACGGTGACGTCGTACATCTCGGGCTCGAGGAACCACCCGTACGACGTGAACAGCGGATCGCCCTTGGCCGGAGTCGCAATGATGCGTCCGGTGTGCCGGCCGACCTTGCCCCGCCCGGGGTCGGCCGAGACCGTGACCGAGGCTTTGCCCTTGGCCGGTACGACGAGCTTCGTGGTGCTGAGCTTCGGTGCCGCGCCGGTGGCACCCGGGTCGAGCGGCGCGGTGAGGTTGAGGGTGACGGCGGTCGTGCTCGTGTTCTGGTAGGTGAGCACCTGGCTGAAGGGCTTCGGCGCCCGGTGCGGCCAGAGGTAGGTACCCATCTCCAGCTCGGCGGTGTCGACCGTAATGCTGTTGTCGGTGGCCTGGTCGGCATCGACGCGGCCGGTCCCGGCATCGTCGAGCGGCTGCTTGCCCAGCGGATCGGCGGTTGAGATCAACCGGGCCTTGAGCCGGTCACCCTTCCAGTCGCGGTGCTGCTGGGCGAGCAGTGCGGCCGCGCCAACCACGTGAGGTGTGGCCATCGACGTACCGGTCATGGGCGTGTAGTACTTGTCGACCGGCTGGCCCTCGCTGCCAGCGGCGAGCGCCGACACGATGTCGGTGCCCGGCGCGGCGATATCCGGCTTGCCGGTGTGGTCCGGGTTCGGTCCGAGGCAAGAGCTTTCGTTCAGGCTGCCGTCACGCTCGAGGTTGGCGACGGTCAGCGCCTGCTCGGCGGCGCCCGGTGCCTGGATCAGTCCCCGGCCGCCACAACCGTTGCCGGCCGCGGCGACGAACAGGGTGCCGGACTTCTTGCTCAAGGCATCGAGTGAACGCGCGAGGGCAGAGGTGCCGTCGGTCCCGTCGGCGTGCAGGCTGAGGTTGACGACTTTGGCGCCTTGGGCAACGGCCCACTCCATCCCGGCGATGACTTTGGACTCCGACGACATGCCGTCGTCGTCGATCACCTTGCCGTTGAGCAGGGTGACCTCCGGTGCGACGCCGCGGTGCTTGCCCTTCGATCCGGCCCCGCTGCCGCCGACCGTGCCCGCGACGTGGGTGCCGTGCCCGTCGTGGTCAAGGATGTTCCCGGAGCCGGAGAAGTCCTTGGCTGCCTGGACTCTGCCTTTCAGATCCGGGTGCGTGGCATCGATCCCGGTGTCGAGTACGGCGACCTTGATGCCCTTGCCGGTCAGGCCGCGCTTCCATGCCGCAGGCGTGCCGATCTGTGGCACGCTCCGGTCGAGGGCCGGTGCGACCTTCCGGTCCAGCGAGACTTTGCGGACGGCTTGGGCCGACCGCTTCTGCAGTCCGGTGCCGGCCAGCGACTGCCAGAACTCATTGGCCGTCGTACGGCGAACCGACTCGGCGCGCGCTCCGATCGAGGTGAGCGCCGTACCGTCCGCGCTCCCCGGCAGCGCACGCTGCGCCTTGGCAGCCGCCTCGCGTGGCGGGCCGTCGTACTCGATGATGACCGGGATTCGGTCCGAAGCCTGGTCGTCGCCGAGTTGCGCGAGCAGGGTCGTGATGTCGAAGAGTTGGCGGTCCACCCGCCCGGAGGCGATCGGTGTGCGCGCTGCGAACGGTACGACGAAGGTGTGGCCGTTCGCGCGGGAAACAGTGGCCCCCGCCGAACCACTGCCCGCCGTCGGCAGGAATCGCACCTGCTCCGGCATCCCCGGCCGCGCAGTCACGGCGACCCGGTCACCGGTCAGCAAGGTCAGGACCCGCTGCCTGTCTCCTGGTTGTGCGCCGGACTGCCACCCGGCTCCGACCCGAGTACGCGCGGCCTCCTGCGCAAGGCCGCGCGTACTCGCGGTCGCCGCCACCCCAGCGGCTGTGGTGAGCAAGGCCGCCCCGGCCAAGGCCACCACCGATCTACTGAATCGCATTCGCCAACCCCCGAGTCGGTTCCACGGGACATTCCCGCTTCGGTTGGCTGACGCAGCGCGGGGTGAGTTGGTTGGTCGTTGCCCGGAAGGCTGACCCTTCAGGCGACCGCGTGCTCCGCCTTGCGGAGCGGCGCGACCGGCTGCTGCCGGATCGAGTCGAGAATCTCGCCGGCCCGCACGGAGATGTTCGAGAGCAGCGACGACGCCAGACCGTGGCTGTGCTCGGTGCCCCCACCCTGCAGGTAGATACCGGCCCGGACGGTCGGAGTCGTGACGACGCGGTAGTCGCGGCCGATCCGCACCCGCCCGGCCTGGTCTCGCCGGCACTCGCTACCCAGGTCACCGAGCAGGTCGGTCGGGTCGCCCGGGGTGTAGCCGGTGCAGAACACGACCAGGTCCGCGTCGAGCGGCGTCTTCTGACCGGTGCTCAGCGACTCGATCGTGAGCGAGACGCCGGTGGGGGAGTCGTGCAGGTCGATCACCCGGGCGACGTTGAAGAACCGCAACCGCTCCTTGCCCACGATGCGCTCGCGGTAGCTGCGGCGGTACAGGTCCTGGATGACCTCGGTGTCGACGACCGAGTAGTTCGTGTTCGCGTGATAGCCGAGAAGCTGCTGCTTCACGTCCTCCGGCGCCGAGTAGAACTCGTCGACCGCGGCCGGGTCGAACACCCGGTTCGCGAACGGGCTGTCGTCGGCCGGGCTGTAGCCGAACCGCGAGAACACCGAGCACACCTCGGCGGTCGGGAACCGCTCGTGCAGGAAGCCGGTGACCTCGGCCGCGCTCTGGCCGGCGCCGACGACGACCACCCGGCGCGGCGCGGCGTCGTCGCCGAGCTGATCGATGCGGTCGAGCAGGTCGCGGTTGTGCCAGACCCGGTCCGACGCCGTCACACCCTCGGGCAGCCGCGGCGACAGGCCGGTCCCGAGGATGAGGTTGCGGGTCCGGTACGTCTCGCGGAGGCTGCCGTCGGCAGACACCGAGGTGACCTCGAATTCGCCCACGACGCCATCGTTCGTGATCGGCCGAACGGCCTCCACGGTCCGGTCGTAGTGCACGACGTCTTCGACCTGGGCCGCGGCCCACTCGAGGTAGTCGTGGAACTCGACGCGGAGCGGGAAGAGCGTCTTGTTGTTGATGAAGTCGATCAGGCGGCCACTCTGGTGCAGGAAGTTCAGAAAGGTGAACTGGCTGGCCGGGTTGCGCAGGGTGACCAGATCCTTGAGGAACGAGACCTGCATGGTCGCGTCCTCGATCAGCATCCCGCGGTGCCAGCCGAACCGTGGCTGCCGCTCCAGGAACAGCTGCCGCGGGGTCGCCGCGCCGAGTTCCCCGGCAGCGATCGCCAGGGCGAGGTTGGATGGGCCGAAACCGACCCCGATCAGTTCGAAGCCTTCCACAGGGCGGGTCCTCCTCGTTGGCTGTTAGGCGAGGCTAACCTAAGCGAATCGTGGAAGAACAGAGGGGGTCCACGGATTGCCGTCAAGATCACTCACTGGAAGGCTTCGGCAGTCGCAGCCAAAGTGCGGGCGGTGCGCGCGGGGTCGACCTGGGCGACGAGCAGATAGAGCAGGTCGGCGGTCAGGAGCTGAGCGTGCCGGGCGGCAACCTCATCGGGCTGTACGTCGGAGTGCGGGGAAGCGGCAGTGATGTGCTGATCGGCGATTGCTGCCATGGCCGTCTCCGGGGAGCTGGTGATCGCGACCGTCCAGGCCTGGTGTCTCGTTGCCTCGGACAACATTCCGAGCGTGTCCTCGGTGTCGCCGTGGTTCGAGATCCCCAGTGCCACACAGTTTTCGTCGAGCAGAGCGGCGCTCGGGAGACCGCTGTGCCGGTCGATGTGGGCGTGCGCGTTGACACCCAACCGGGCCAGCCGGGCGGCGAGTTCGCGGCCGACCAGCCCGCTGCCGGCGACGGCGTACACGTCGAGTTTTTGGCAGTTGCGGATGCGCGTGGCGAGGTCGGTGAGCGCGGCCAGGTCGTACTGCTGGGCGGTGGTCCGGATGGCGACGAGTTGGGCGTTCAGCAGGGTCGAGAGGACGGTCGACGGTGAGTCGCCAGGGGCGAAGGAGTCGCCGAAGTCGGTGAGCCAGGCCCGGTCGCGATCCCCGCGGCCGACGTCCTGGGCGGCTGCCACTCGGAGGGCTGGATAACCGGAGAAGCCGAGCAGGCGGCAGAGCCGGGTGACGGTTGCCGCGGAGGTCCCGGCGCGCTCGGCCAGGCCGGTGATGGACAGCTCGAGTGGCGCGGCCGGATCAGCCTCCAGTACGGCGGCCACCCGGGCCATCGTGGCCGGCATCTGGGCACGGAACGTGAGCACCAGGTCCAGAACTCCCGAGGTCTGCATGCTGGTGATAATCCTTGTCAAGCCGGAGTGAATGCCTGAGAGTGATTTTCACCCATGTTGCAGCTCACGGCAAGGAGATCTGCTTATGAGCCCTCACCGCCTGCTCATCCCGCTCGTCGTACTCGCCCTGCTGATGACCGGAGCGACTCCGGCGGTCGCCGCGGTCGCGCGGGTCTGGACCGCCGACTCGTGGAAGCGGGTGTTCCAGACCGACCAACGCCCGGCCGGCGCGAGTACGTCGATCAACTGGGACGCCGCGCGCAACGAGGCCGAGTCGTACCAGATCCTGTTGCGGCACACCGCGTCGTTCACGATCACGGGCGTCACGTTCAGCGCGCTGACCGGGTCGGCGGGGTCCATCCCGGCCGGGAACCTGGAGTACAAGTTCCAGAACCACCATGCACCGGAGGGCGGGCAACTGTTCCCCGATCCGCTGGGAAACGAGCGCTCGACGACCGTGGCCGCGAACAGGACCCAAGGCATCTGGGTCACCGTGAACGTGCCGGCCGGGCAGGCCGCCGGAACCTACACGGGCTCGGTCGACGTCGCGACGAGCACCGGGGCGATCGCCGTACCGATGCGGCTGACGGTGTATCCGATCGACGCGCCGAACGCGATCGACAGCAAGTACATCTACAGCACCTGGAACGTCTTCTTCAACGAGTACGCCGACCTCGACGGCAGTGTGGTCGCCGACGAGATCGTCGACCGGTACCGCTTCCCGCGGTACTCGGCGCAGTGGTGGAAGCTGATGGAGGATTTCGCCAAGGAGCAGAAGGCGACCCGGCAGAACCAGGTGCACATCTCGATCGATCCGCTGCTGGACGGGCCGACCACGCTGGTGGGGGACACGTACCACTTCGACTGGTCGAAGTTCGATCAGTTCGTCGAGCTCTTCATCCGGCACGGCTCGGTGGCGCGGCTACGCGGCAACCCGTTGCTGAACGCGCTCCACACCGACCAGGTGTGGATCATCGACAACGTCGACGGTCAGCACAAGGTGACGCTGGCGCCGGTGGGCAGTGCGAAGGCGGACCGCTGGCTCGACCAGTACCTGCCGGCGTTGAAGGCGCATCTGGACGCGAAGGGCTGGTCGGATATCTGGTACCAGACGATCTCCGACGAGCCGAAGGAGGACAAGCTCGACAACTACAACTGGGCGGTCGGCAAGTACCGGCAGTACTTCGGTGCGGACGCCAAGACCCAGGATGCGGTGATCGGTCTCTTCCCCGAGCTGGCCGGCAATCTGTCGGTGTGGATCCCGCTGATCGACAAGCTGCAGGAGAACGAGCAGTTCTACCGCGATCGGCAGGCGGCCGGTGACGAGGTGTGGACGTACGTCTGCCTGCAGCCGGATGCCCGGTTGGGCTGGCTCAACCGGTGGTCGAACTATCCGGCGTACACGGCCCGACAGCTTGCCTGGGGCAACTTCAAGTACGGCGCGACGGGGTTCTTCCACTGGGGTTACAACGCGTGGACCGCGGGGCAGTTCGGCAATGTCGAGGAGTTCCCTGGGGATGGGTACATCGTCTATCCCGATCTGGCGAATGGGACGGTGCGGACGAGCGTGCGGTCGCTGGCGACGCGGGACGGGAATGAGGAGTACGAGCTGCTGTCGATTCTGAAGCGGCGCGATCCCGCGGCGGCGCAGCGGCTCGCGGATGCGTTGATGCGCGGCTATGACAACTTCACCGACGACACGGACCTGATGGCGAGGACCCGCAAGGAGTTGCTGCTGCGCGCAGCCGGTACGGCGTTGCCGCCGCGCGTGGAGGCCGAGGACGGCCGGCTGACCGGGACCGGCCGGCTCGACACCGTCGGCAATGGCTACACCGGCAGCGGGTACGTCGGTTGGCTCGACCAGGCGAGTGGTAGTTCGGTGACCGTCGATGTGACCGCGGCCCGGCCGGGACCGCAGGTCGTCGAGATCCGCTACAGCAACGGCACCGACACCACGAACACTCTCACGCTGCTGGTGAACGGTGCCGTACCGCGGAAGGTCGAGTTCCTGCCGACCGGTGACTGGAACACGACCTGGTCGTCCGCGTACGCCACGGTCGACCTGGCGGCCGGGGCCAACACGATCACGCTGCGGCACGACGCCGACGACGGATCTGTCGACCCGGATTCGCTCACCCTTTGGTGAGATACACCTTGGGGTGTGGTGGACAGGTAGGGGCATGAGCAAGCAACCGGATGAGCGCGCGGAACGGTTCGTCGCCCTGTACGAGGCGACGTACGCCGATCTCGTGCGGTTCGCGCAGCGACGAGTGCCGGAGGTCCAGGCTGAGGACACCGTGGCGGAAGCGTTTCTGGCCGCCTGGCGACGGCTGGACGCCGTACCGGCGCAGTTGCCGCAGGCGCGGGCGTGGTTGTTCGGGATCGTCCGCAACACGATCCTGAACAGCCATCGAGGCGCCCGCCGGCAACAGGCAGTCGCGGTCCGTCTGGCCGAGGTGACCACCACCTCGCTACCGGACGACGCCGAGCTGGTAGCGCGGCAGGTCGACCTCGCACGAGCGTGGGAGCGACTGTCCGCCGTCCATCAGGAGGCCCTTGCTCTGGCAGTGATCGACGACCTCCCGAGCCGCGAGGCCGCGGCGGTGCTCGGCATCACGAGCGTCGCCTACCGCCTCCGGCTGTCCCGGGCGCGCAATGCCCTGCGCGGTCAGCTGGATCACCGCCCCACCCCCGCACGCGTCACCCCCGTGCACCTCAAGGAAGGGCACCCCTCATGAATCCCCTCGACGAGTTCCGCAACCTGAAGACCCTGGACCCGGCAACCTCTGCTCCCGACCCACACAGCCCCCGGGCCCAGGCCACCCTGGAACGCATCCTCGCCACCGATCCAGTGGCCGGCCCGCGCCCGCACCGGCTCCGGCGGCCGATGGTCCGGGCCCTGGTGGCCACCGCGGCCGTCGCGATCGGGGCCGCCACGGTCCTGCTGCCGCGCGAAGGCGGCCCATTCCCGAACGGCGACGCCTACGCGGGCTGGACCCCACAGCCGGCCGGGATGTCGGCCAAGCAGCAGTCCAAGGCCGTCGCCGAGTGCCGCGAGTCCTTGAAGGAGATGGACGAGCAGGTCGAGCGGACCGACGTCGCGATCGCCGAGCGGAGGGGCAACTGGGCCATGGTGATCCTGACCGGACCTGACCAGTTCGAGGCGAACTGTCTGACGCACGTCGGGCCGGGCCGCAACCGCAGCGGCTTCGGCCACGTCGGTGGTCCCGGCCGGCCTTTGGTCGGCCCGCGCGACATCGCGGTGTCCGGGATGGGCGCCGCAGGTGGTGCTCCGGCCGGTTATGTGACGGTCGCGGAGGGCCGGATCGGCTCCGACATCGTCGGCATGACGTACACCAGCCCGACCCGCGGGGTCGTGAAGGCGACGGTCGCGAACGGCTACTTCGCCTTCTGGCTGCCGGGCTGGGAGTTCGATGGCAACAAGCCGGTTCCGGTCCGGGTGACGTATCGCGACGGCACCAGCGCCGCGACCACGATCAGCCTCGGCTGACTTCGACCGGCTCGAGCCGGAAGACGCGGATCTCGCGGTTCGGGGCGCGGGTGGCGTAGGTGTTGTACGCCGGCCAGTAGGCGGCGACGGCGTCCCACATCTGCTGGCGTTCGTCGCCGGTGAGGAGCCGGGCGTGGACGGGGACGGTCCGGCCGCGGACCGTGGCGCTGGCCTCGGGCTGGGCGATCAGATTGGCCGACCACGCGGGGTGGTTCTCGCCACCCCAGTTCGAGCCGATGACCACGAACGCTCCGTCGCGCTCGACGTACAGGAGCGGGACCTGCCGCAACTGACCACTCCGACGACCGGTTGTCGTGAGCAACAACGTGCGCAGCCCGATCGACGTACCGACCCCGAAGCGGCCATTGGTACTGCGCAGCAACCGCTCATCGACGCGAACCAGGGCCCGCCCGACCCCCGCGAAGGCCTTGGTGGTCCCGAGCTTGCCAATCAGCCGCTGCAGTCCGTTCACCGACCGGAGTCTATGCCGTCAACGATCGCAACACCTCCTCGGCCGCGGCGCCACGGAAACCTTCGGGTGGGCCTGCCGGCGACTGCGCCGGTACGACGTTGAGCACCGCTCAACCATGTGCGCGGCCGGAACGTGGTTGATCGGTGCACAAGGTGAGTTGGCTGGTCGACCTTGAGCACGGTTCGACCGTTCCGGCGGGTGCCAGATGGTCGGTGGATGCTCAACGTGACTCCCGCCCCACGATCTCCCGCACGCCGGGCGGGCCCGTGCGTTATCCGATGGATTTTCGTCACCGAGCACCCCCAATCCCCCGGATAGCGCAGAACTCGAGCATCACGCACCTCAGCCACAGCCCGTCAGCCCCAGACAACGTGAAACCGCGGTCACCGGACCTCGCCTTCCGGCCTGTGGTTGCGGCCCGGAAAACGAGGGGATCTCCCCTCAAGTTGCCCCTTCTCCGGCCAAAATTTCAGGGGAGAACCAGCACATTGAACGGATATCCAGGCTCCTGTCCGGTGTGTGGCCGTCATGCCCGTCACAACGTCCGACGATCCGCAGACCAGGCGTGCGTGCTCGTCGGACGTTAGCGCCGAGCAGCGTTTAACGTCCGACGATCCGGAGACCACGCCCTCGGATCCATCGGACGTTGCGGGTACGGCGCTCTGCTGGCCCACGGGCAGGTGCGCCGGGTGTACGAGGTTCAGCCGTTCGGCCGGTTACTGCGAGGGCCGGGGAGGCCTACCCGTTGTTTTCGGGGTGGCGGCTCCACCCCGAATCCGCCGTCGCGGTTCCTCCCAACCGGTTCGGGGGGCTAGAGGTTGAGTGATCGCAATACTGCCTCGGCTGCACGGTTCCCGGAGCGCAGCGCCCCGCTGACCGTGCCGGGCGAGATCGGATCGGTTGCCTCGCCGGCGAAATGGATCGGCCCACAAGGAGCAGCCAGTACGGCGCGCAGGTGGCTGCCACCTGGCGCCGCGGATGAGTAGCCGCCGCGGGTCCAGGGATCGGTACCCCAGTCGACCACCTGCGAGTCGACAAGCTCCGCACCCCGCAGGTGCGGTCGCAGCACCTCTATGACCCGAGCGACCGGTCCCGGTGGTGGGCGCAAGGCGTCGGACCGCGGGCCGGTCACGAACGCAGTCAGCACCGGCTCGGTGGGACGCGGTGGCCACAGGACCGGTACGCCGTTGTCCGCGAGCAGGTACGACATCGACTCCGGCCACCACACGCGATCGAAATGCAGGATCACCTTCGTGGCGGAGTACATCCGCAACTGCTCGATCGCCTCCTGCTTGGCCGCAGGCAGCTGGGGGGAGAACTCGATACCGCCGGCCTTCAGCACTCCGAGTGGGATCGTCACCACAACAGCCCGCGCGGTGTAGGTCCGATCCGCCTCGACAATCACCCCGTCAGCCGAGCGGCGGATGGCCTTGACCGGATTGTTCAACTCGACAGCGCAATCCGCAGCCAGATGGTCGATCACCTGGTCGAACCCATCGCGCAGCCTTTGCTGCCCGCCGGACTCTTCAGCACCCCCCATCACGGCCGCCATTTCGTGCACGCTGAACTCGGATGCCGTCGTACAGGCATCGTTCGCGATCGCTTCGGCCATCCGCAGCGTCCGTGCACCCGGCCTCCGGCGCGCCACCAAATCCGCCAGCGACTCGTCCGGCTTCCCCGGCGACCGCCGTACGGCGAGCATCACCGAAGCCAATTTAGGTGCCGACGGCAACGTCCACGGCAGCAACCCGCGCAGCCGCCCACCATCCAGCACGCGCCCGCGCCGCATCGTCATCGCCGGCGTCTGCCGAGCCCCAATCTCCTTGGCCAGTTGACCAAGCGGGCTCCCCGCACCCTGCAACAACTCCGCCCCACGCTCCACCGGAAACCGCGTGAACTCCCGATCGGTATGCACCCGCCCACCGATCCGCCACCGAGCCTCCAGCACCAGCACCGCAACCCCAGCCGACCCCAACCGCCGCGCCGCAGCCAATCCCGCTGCCCCGGCCCCCACCACAATCACATCGGCATCCACAACAATCTCCTCCCCGCCGGCTACCAGTGTGTACGTGCGTCTCCGTGGATGGCGAGCCGGTGGCAGCTACCGCCGTTCGGCTGCGCCTTCGTGCCGGGTCACCAGGGCTATCAGGCTGACGGCGAGTACCGCGGTCATGTCCACGAAGGTCAGGTCCAACTCCAGCTCCGGCAGTGTCCCGCTGATCCGTGGGTGCAGCCGCCCTTGCCATCTGGCGGCACCGTTCGTCGCTGCCCAGTCCGGGGTCAGCGTCTGACCGGAGACCGAGAACGCCTGCACGATCTGTTCGGCGACGGCACCGCCGTTGGGTGCGGACACCTCCACCGTCACGGTGAACCGCCGGACACTCGGCGGCACGTTCACCGCGAAGTGGTCCCCGGCCGCCGCCCCAGGCGAAGTGCTGGGTCAAACGAGTGACATGCGGAACCGCCCAGTCATTGATTTCACGGTGGTCTAAAGGCTCTTACCGCGGTACGTGATCGGGTCCTACGATCAGTGCCCGACTCCCACCGCCCTAGGAGTTGACCTGATGAGGTCCACCCGTCTCTTCACCGCTGTCCTGCTCCTGCTCACAGTGGCCGTGCCGGCCCAGGCGATCAGTCCGCCGACCGATGATCCGACACCTTCGGACGAAGAGCGGACCAAGCTGGCCGATGTCGCCGAACCGGCCGAGCCCGAGGTTCCGGAGAAGAGCTGGAAGGTCGATCACCGCGGCACCTTCTCCGACACGATTTCTCTGCAGGTGCCGGGGTTTCGCGGGCTTGAGCCGAAGCTCTCCCTGACCTACGAGTCCAGTGCCGGGAACGGTGTGGCCGGGCAGGGCTGGAAGCTGGCCGGGCTGTCCGAGATCGAGCGAGTTTCCGCGCGCCGGGGAGCGCCCAAGTACGACGACACCGACGCCTTCCGGCTCGATGGTCAGGACCTCATAGCTTGTACGGCGGGCAGTGTCAGCCCAAGCTGTACAACCGGCGGCACCCATGCGACCAAGAACGAAACCTACCTCCGGATCGCTTTCTCGGGGACCCGCTGGACCGTGACGGCCAAGGACGGGATCAGACGCGTCTTCGCCCCGATCGAGAGCGTCGCTACGGATCAGGTGTTCCGCTGGGGACTGAGCCAGGTCGTCGACACGCTCGGCAACACGGTTGATCTCACCTGGAACACCGATGGCTGGGCGGCTCCGGCCCAGATCGCCTACAACGGCGTGACGGTGAAGTTCCACTACGAGGCGCGGCCGGACAACGAGCAGCGGGCCGCCGGTAACGGCGTACTGAGTGCGGTGAAGGGCCGGATCAAGACGATCGACATAGCAGTCGGCGGCGGCCGCGTGCGCGCCTACAAGCTCACCTACGCGACCAGCGGTACGACGACGCGGTCGTTGCTCACGCAGGTCCAGCAGTTCGGGAAGGACGCCGTCGTCGACGCGTCCGGAACGGTCACCGGTGGAACCAGCCTGCCGCCGGCCTCGGCGACGTACCAGACCGGTACGCCGGCCTTCGCCTCCGGCGCGAACAACACCGGGATGGCGAACAAGGCCGAGACCCGGTACCTGCCGATGGACATCAACGGCGACGGCAGGAGCGACCTGCTGGAGATCTACGCGGGCTGGACCTGGGAACACCACGCCTGGATCTCGAACGGAACCGACTTCACGCTGGCATCGAATGTCGCGGTGACCGGCGTCAACGCCGACAGCCGGTTCCTCAGCGGTGATGCGAACGGCGACGGCAAGTCGGACCTGTTCGAGTTCTACCCGAACGGCTTCAACTGGGGACGCCGGGTCTACCTGTCGAACGGAACCGGCTTCACGCTCGCCTCGACCGCGAACTCGGTGGGGAACAACAGCAAGGACTCGCGCTTCCTCACGATGGATGTGAACGGCGACGGCAAGACCGATGTGGTCGAGCTCTACGGCTGCGGGATCTTCCCGGTCGTCTACTGCCAGGCCACCTCGCTGTCCAACGGCACCAGTTTCACGCTCGCTTCGAACGTGTCGTCGGGGACCGGTTTCACCACCAACACCGTCTTCATGGCCTCGGACGTGGACGGTGACGGCCGGTCGGATCTGCTGGAGGTCTACGCCGGCCTCTTCGGTGCGGCCGGCCGGCGGCTGTGGATGTCGAACGGAACCGGATTCACCCTGGGGGCGACCGAGGGCGGCATGCAGTGGAGCACACCGGACGCGGATGGCGCCGGCAGCCGGTTCATCGTGATGGACGTGAACGGAGACTCCAGGACCGACCTGGTCGAGCTCTATCCGTTCCTGGCGATGTACACCCGGCGGACCTGGATCTCGACCGGCCACAGTTATGTCCTCGGTTCGACCGACGCGGCGATGCCCTCGGCAACGAACGCCCGCCAGTTGACCGCGGACGTCAACGGCGATCACCGCGCCGACATGATCGAGTTGTCGCCGTACGGGCTCTCGACGAGGAGACGCATCTGGCTGTCGACCGGGTCCGGCTTCGCCGAAGGCGCGAGCGACACCGGGATCGGTTCGTTCAGTTGCAGCAAGGGCAACTGCAGCAGCACCTTCCTGGAGATGGATGTCAACGGTGACGGTCTCGGGGAGATGACCGAGCTGTACAACACCAACTTCGGCTTCAGCAAGGGCCGGCATGTCTGGGGGATCGGGGGAGCGGTTCCGGATCTGCTCAGCTCGAAGACCGATGTGTACGGCGCGAAGACGTCGGTCGCGTACACGCCGTCCTCGGAGTGGACGAACACCAACAACCCGCCGCTCGTCCAGACCGCGTCGGCCGTGACGGTGGCCGACGGTCGCGGTGGGAGCGCGACCACGAAGTACAGCTTCGCGGGTGGTGCGATCAACCGGCCCGAGCGGACACCGTTGGGCTTCCGCACCCAGCGCGAGACTGCACCATGTATCGCCGGTGAGGCGGCCTGTCCCACGACTGACAGCACCTTCCGGCAGGACCTGGCCGCGGTCGGCGAATCCGAGCAGGCCGAACGCAGGTCCGGGGACGGAACGTTGCTTGGCGCAACAATCCAGGAGTTCACCGTCGACAACGACACGACGCCCCGGACCGCGCTGCCCACCGGCACCTGGGAGAACATCTACGCCCCCGACGGTGCCGTGAAGCGCAAGTACACGGCACGGCAGTACAACGCGTACGGCGAGGTGACCGAGCAGATCGAGTACGGCGATCACGAGGCCACCGGCGACGAGCGGACCACGACGACCACGTTCGTGCCGAACCCGGCGACGTACGTGGTGAACAAGTCGGCCGCCGTCCGGCGGTACCAAGGAATCGGAACCGCCGGAACCAAGCTGTCCGAGACCCTCGCCTACTACGACAACGCGACCAGCATCAGCGAGCCGCCGGCCAAGGGCCTCGCGACCCGCGGCAGTAAGTGGCGCTCGACGACCGGCACGTACGCCGACTCGCGCAAGGAGTACGACGAGTTCGGCAACGTGACCGCCGAGATCGACCCGCGGGGCGCGCGCACCACGATCGGCTGGGACCCGGCGTACCACCTGTACCAGGTGAGTGAGAAGAACGCGCTCGCCCACCAGGTCACGGCGACCTGGGATGCGGCCTGCGGCTTGCCCACCGAGGTTCGTAACCCCGAGAACCAAGTCACCACGGTCTCGTACGACGCTCTGTGCCGACGGCTCGAGATGACCGAGCCAGGCGGCAAGTTCGAGCGGTACAGCTGGGTCGGCGTCGGCAACGCGGCGACCCAGCACGAGCAGACCGAGCGGCCCGCGGCGGACGGATCGAGCACCCCGCAGTGGACCCGCCGGTACTTCGACGGTCTGCAGCGCGACTGGCGGACGGTCTCGAAGGGACCGGACGCGGCGACCGGCGACATCTACGTCGACACCACGTACAACGCGCGCGGGAAGGCAGCAGCCACCACCGCGGCGTACTACTGGGTGTCCGGCCAACCGCAGCCGGTCACGCACCCGACCCTCACCAGCTACGACGCCCTCGACCGGGTCATCAAGGAGACGATCCCGGGCGGAGCGACGCGGCTGACGAGTTACGGGCTCTGGACAACGACCGAGACCGACGAGCGCGGCAACACCATGACCCAGCGGGTGAACGCCTACGACAAGCGGATCGCCAGCAGCCAGGAGATCGGCGGTACGACGCAGACAGCGACGTACACGTACGACGGCAACGACTTCCTGACCCGATCGACCGATCCGGACGGCAACGTGATCGGCTACCTCCGCGACTCGGTCGGGAACGCGATCAAGATCATCGATCCCGACAACGGCACGACGACGTACGAGTGGGATGCGGCGGATCGCCTGGTTGCGCAGACCGATGCCAAGGGCCAGAAGACGACGTTCACGTACGACGCCCTGGGCCGGAAGACGAGTCAGCTCAGCAAGGCCGGGACGGCATCATCGACCACGTCGACCTGGCGGTACGACGAACCGCGGGCCGGGTTCTTCAACACCGGCCGGCTGACCACGACCACCGACCCGTCCGGAACCAAGACGTCCGACTACGACGTCGCGGGCCGGGCAGTCCGGGTGGTCCGAACGATCGGTGGTACGCCGTACACCGTCCAGCACGGCTTCGATCCGGGCGACCGGCCGCTGTGGACGACGTACCCGGACGGCTTCACCGTCGGCACTCCAACGGCGCCGCTGCGGTACGACGGCGCCGGCCGACTGCTCGCCGTACCGGGCTTTGTCACCGCTGCCCGCTACACCGCGGGTGGCGAGCTGACCCGGCTGGAGAACGCGAACGGCACGGTGACCACGCGGGGCTTCGACGAGGTGCGCGGGTGGCTGGACTCGATCCAGACCAAGAAGGGCACCACGACGATCCAGGACGTCACCTACACCCGCGATGCCAAGGGCAACGTCACCCAGGTGGCGAGTCCGTTCGCGGGGGAGAGCTGGACCTACACCTACGACGAGGCTGAGCAGCTGACCAAGGCGAGCGACTACACGGTGGCGTACGACAAGACCGGCAACATCGCCTCGACCTCCGACCTCGGTGCGTACACCTACGGCTCGGCCAAACCGCACGCGGTGACCAAGGCCGGTGCGAACACCTACACGTACGACGCCGCCGGGCTGATGTCGTCCGGCGCGGGCCGCACGTACACGTGGGACGGTGACAACCGGCTGGCCTCGGTCACCAAGGACGGCGTGACGACCACCTTCACGTACGACGCGGACGGCGTCCGGGTACAGGCCGTCGAGGGCGGCACGACCCGTCGCTACCTCGGTGACGACTACGAGGTGAACGTGACGACCGGGACGGCGACCAAGTACATCTCGGTCGCGGGTCAGCTGGTCGCCCGCGCCGAGGGCACAACGCCGTACTGGGTGCACACCGACCAGCAAGGGTCGATCCAGGCAGTGACCGATGCCGCGGGCAACGAAGTGCACCGGAAGAAGTACGCCGCCTTCGGCGAGGTGGTGTCGGCCACCGGGCCGCTGGCACGGGAGTCGCGGGGCTTCACCGGGCAGCGCGAGGACGCGGCCGGTCTGCTCTACCTGCATGCGCGGTACTACGACCCGGAGCTCGGCCGGTTCATCTCGCCGAACCCGGTGATCGACGGCGACGACATCATCGGCCTGAACCGGTACGCGTACGCAGCCAACGATCCGATCAACCAGACCGACAAGTCCGGACTGGACTGCGCCAACGGCGGCAAGAGTTGCGACCGGGGCAACCCGTACAAGTACGGACAGCAGGCCAATATCGAGTTCTCCTGCGGGCCGGCCGCGGTCCGGGTCGCACTGGCGGCGCAGGGCTATTTGTTCCAGAAGGAGCAGCTGATCTGGGAGCCGCTCGGGACGACGGAGGACGGCACAGCGTCGATCGCGGGCAACATCGTCCCGTTCATGAACGCCAAGCTGCAGACGGACTTCTACGTGTCCAAGGACATTCCGGCCGACGCGCAGGGCAACCTGGCTGAACCCGACGTCTCCATCCCGCAGCTGAGAGCGGACATCGTCAAGGGCATCAATCTCAACCGGCTGATCGTGGCCAACGTGATGGGCGGCCCGGCGATCGACACCGCGGGCAACTCGCACTACTTTCCTGGCCACTACGTCACGATCATGGGGTACGACGACTACGGCGACACCGCGCATGTCTACGACTCGGGTGCAGCCGAAGGCCAGAACGAGTACTGGATGAGCACCAGCAACCTCGCTACCTGGATCGCCGGCAAGGGCTACGCTGCCGGCCGGTGACCGCTCAGCCCGGGGTCTCTTCGCCGAGGAGGCCCCGGGTGTGGGCGACCGCAGTGGCTTCGGTTCGGGTGGTGGCGTTCAGTTTGGTGAGGATGCGGCCGACGTGGACGCCTACGGTTGCTGGGGAGATGTAGAGCTCGGCGGCGATCTGGCGGTTCGGTAGACCGCGGGCGAGGAGGCGCAGTACGTCGTACTCGCGGGGAGTGAGGCCCGTGTCGTCCTCGGGGGTGGTGGTCGGCGGTTCGAGGCGGGCTCGTTGGCCGAGGACGGCGATGCGGTCGAGGGCGACTGTGCCGCCGTACACGGCGGCTAGGTCGCGGGCCTCTTCGAGGCGGCGGCGGGCGCCGGCACGGTTGCTGGTGGCAAGGGCTGTTTCGGCGGCGCTGATCAGGCACTCGGTCGTCCAGGGCAGATGGCCGAGTTGGCGCCAGCGGTCCGCAGCCTCGTCCCAGTCGGCGATCTGGGCCGGGCCGAGGGCGGCCTCGGTGGTCTGCCGGGTCGCGTCGGACAGCCTGGAGCTCAGCGGATTCAGGTGCAGGAGCTCGGTGACGGTCGCGCGGATCGAGGCCACGTCCGCGGCGATCTCGCGGTTGCGGGGGGCGGCGGCGAGCCGGGCCCGCTGCAGGCGGGCGATCGTCATCAGGCCGCCCTCGTCGGGCTGCAGTCCGTCGAGGTGATCGCGGCAGTGCTGCAGGTACAGACCGACCTCTCGGTTGGCGGCCTCCGGTTCCTGCCGGGCCATCGCCAGCTCGCACCACAGCGAGGTGATGAAGCCGAGGATGTAGTTGCGGTACGCCGGTGTCCCCGCGAACACCTCGTCCGCGGGGATCAAGACCTCCACGGCCTGCTCGAAGTTGGCCCGGTGGATGCTGATCTCGGCCAGCTCTGCCCGGAGGAACATCCGGTACAGCGGCTCCGGTTCGTCGGCCAGGGCTTGCTCGATCGTGTCGACGGCCTCGTCCCACCGGCCCAGTGCGAAGTAGGCCATGACCAGATTGGCTCGCAGCAGTGGGCCGCGCCAGTGGTGCATGCCGACGAGCTCGGCCTGGCGCAGGGCCGACGGCACCCGGCGTGCAAGCTCCTCGTAGCGTGCGCCCACCCCGAGCGAGGCACATTCCCACAGGACGCTGGCCACCAGCACGTAGTCGTCGCCGATCGTGGTCGCGAGCTCCTGCGCCTGCTGCTGAGCGAGTACGGCGGCGTCGGGGTCGCCGCTCATGCACAAGGCGTCGCCCAACGCCGCGAAAGCCCGGCAGCGCAGCCGGTCGTCGTCCAGGGTCTCCGCTAGCTCGGCGACGACGGCGGCATGGCGGTGGGCCGACGGTCCGCGCCGGGCGGTGGCCTCGTCGATCGCGAGCAGATAGTGCACCACCCCGAGGGCGTAGCTCGGCCGTTCCGTCGGCAGTAGCTCCAGTGCATGGTCGAGGTCGGCCCGGCCGGTGAGGTCGCGGCGGCTCTTGAACTGCGCGCGGAGCAGCAGGATCTCGGCAGCCCGGCCGGGTTCGCGATCGGGGTCGACCAGCTCCCAGGCGGCCATTGTGTGCTGCAGACCCTGGTTGGCAGCGCCGGCCGGGATGGCGGCGGTCATGGCCCGCTCCAGCAGCGTCAACCGGTCCGGGTCGTCGGCGGGACGGAGGCTCAGAGCGCGTTCCAGGTGTCGCAGTTCTTCGGTGTAGGCAAAGCTCGCACGGGCCTCGTCGGCGGCGATCAGTGAGGCCTGGTACGCCTCCTCGGTGCGGCCGGCGAGATACCAGTGCTCGGCCAGCTCAGCGGCCGGGAGCCCTTGGGCAGCCAGTGCGGGGAACTCGGAGAGCGCCTTGGCCGCGCGACCGTGCAGGCGGCGGCGTTCGGCCGGGAGGAGTCCCGTGTAGACGGCCTCGCGGATGAGAGCGTGCCGGAACTGGTAGCCGGTCGCGGTGGTCTGCAGCTGGTCTCGCTCGACCAGTTCGCGGAGGGCGAGGTCGAGTTCGTCGTCCGTCCGGCCGACCAGCAAGGTGAGCAGCTCGTGGCCCACGGTCGCCCCGGCGATCGAGGCGACGGCGAGCACCGGGCGGGCACTCTCCGACAGCCGGGCAACGCGTTCCTGCAGGAGGGTCCGCAACTGCGCTGTCCCGCTCCGCGCGCTCCCAGGTGCGTCGTGGGCCAAGGCCTCGACGAACAACGGGTTTCCACCGGAACGGCGATGAATGGCCGCGGCGCGGGCTGGGTCGTACCGGCCGTCGATGGCGGTCAGTTGCTCACCGACATCTCGTTGCCGCAAGGGGCCGAGCGCCAGCGTCGTCACATCCGCTCGGCGGCCGAGCTCGGCGACGAGTTGCCGGATCGGGTGCCCGGCCGGCAGCTCACCCGTACGGACAGTGCCGACGAGGAGGACGGGTAGGCGGCCGAGGTTCCTGGCGAGGTAGCCGAAGAGTTCACGGCTGGCACCGTCGGCCCAGTGCAGATCCTCGACGACGAGCAGCACCGGGCGTTTGGTGGCCGCACGCTCCACCAGCGCGAGCAACTCCTGCAGGAGGGTCAATCGGCTGTTCTGACCGTTCTGTTGGGGGAGCAGAGTCTGCTGGGGGAGCAGAGTGCGCAACGCCGAGCCTGAGGCGGATCCACCTTCGGCCTGGACGAGTTGCTGCACGACCGGCAGGAAGCCGACGTACGGGAGGTGTTCGGCGCCGAGCTCCGGGCAGGCGCCGGTGACGGTCAGCCAGTCCACGCCGAGGGTGGCGGCGAACTCGGTGACGAGGCGCGACTTGCCGATCCCGGCCTCACCGGCGATCAGCACCCGGGCCGAACCTCCTGCCTCGACCTGGCCGGCCGCGGTGCGCAACTCAGCGAGCTCGGTCCGGCGACCGACGTACAAGGGGCTGACCACCGGTTGTCGTCCGGGGACGTACGGATCGTCACCGGACATGGAAATACCGCGTTCCACGGATTCGCCGGAACCGGTCTGCCAGCACGCTGTGATCGTAGACCGGCCGGGGGCGAGAGGGCCGGAAAACAAACGACCTCCGAGGAGATGACAGTGAACACTCCGAACAGCACGCCGCGGGATACTGCGGACGACGCGATCCGGCCGTTGCGGATCGAGGTTCCCCAGTCACAGCTGGATGATCTGGCCGAGCGGCTGCAGCGGGTCCGGTGGGCGAACGAGCTGCCGCGCGACCAGGTCACCGACGGCGTCCAGCGCGGTCCGGTCATGCCGGGCTGGGAATACGGCGTACCGCTGGAGTACGTGAAGCGGCTTGTCGAGACGTGGCGGGACAGCTATGACTGGCGGAAGTGGGAGGCGCGGCTGAACGAGTACCCGAACTTCACCACCGAGATCGACGGGCAGAACATCCACTTCCTGCACGTCACCTCGCCCGAACCTGATGCCACGCCGTTGATCCTCACGCACGGCTGGCCGAACAGCGTGGTCGAGTTCCTCGACGTGATCGGGCCGCTGACCGACCCGCGGGCGCACGGCGGCGACCCGGCCGACGCCTTCCACGTTGTAGTGCCGTCGCTGCCGGGCTTCGGTTTCTCGGGGCCGACGTACGAGAAGGGCTGGAACCGGCACCGGACGGCGCGCGCCTGGGCGGAGCTGATGCGGCGGCTGGGGTACGAGAAGTTCGGTGCCCACGGCAACGATGTCGGTTCGTTCGTGTCGCCCGAGCTGGGCCGGATCGCGCCGGATCAGGTGATCGGCGTACATGTCACCCAGCTGTTCTCGTTCCCGTCCGGTGACCCGGCCGAGTTCGAGGGGCTGAGTGAGAAGGACATCGAGTACCTCGGGTTCCTGCAGAAGTTCAACGAGGAGATGTCGGCGTACGCGAAGCTGCAGGAGACCGCGCCGCAGAACCTCGCGCACGCACTGGCCGACTCGCCGAGTGGCCAGCTGGCCTGGATCGCGCAGCTGCTCGCGGCCTGCGACGACGAGCACGTGCTGACGAGCGCGACCATCTACTGGCTGACCAACACGGCCGCATCGTCGGCACGGTTCTACTACGAGGACCACCACGCCGAGCACCCGACCGAGGCGACCAAGGCACCGACCGGGCTCGCCAGCTTCGCGAACGACTTCACCCCGCTGCGCCGGTTCGCCGATCGCGACCACGCGAACATCGTGTCGTGGAACGAGTACGACCGCGGCGGCCACTGGGCCACCCAGGACGCCCCCGACCTGCTCGTCGAGGACATCCGGAAGTTCTTCCGGACCCTTCACTAGGCAGCACAGTCAGTAGGGGACGGAACCGAGGACTCGCCGAGTCCGTCAGATGGAGCGCTGGACGGTCTTTTGCAGAAGGCCGTCCAGCGTTGCTCAAGGCCCCATCGGCGCGGACGGACGGTGTCGAGCCGGCGGTGGTCGACACTAGGTTTCATGATGGGTCGTCGGACGTTTCTCAGTACTACGGGCTTCGTGGCCGCTGCCGGACTGACCGGGTGCGGACCGAGTCAAGCTGCACCCAAGCCGCGCGCGGTCAAGGACGGCTTCCTGCTGCCGGCCGAAGGTGCTCCGCACGAGGTGACCTGGATGGCGTACGGCGCGACGCCGGGTGTCTGGGGTGAGGAACCGGAGACGGCGTACGGGCGGGACCTGACCAACGCCCGGATCGTCGCCCGGCAGGACCTGGTTCGGCTGGCCGCGACGATCTCGCGGTTCGAGCCGGTCGCGCTGCTGGTGAACAACGCGGCCGACGAAGCCGAGGCGAACCAGTTCTTGACCGAGATCATCGAGGCGTCGTCGGCCAAGGACCAGGTCGGTCCGGAGCTGGACGGGTCCGGCCGGATCTATCTGGGCGACGTCGCGAAGAGCGAGCTGCCGCCGATCAAGACCCACCCGCTCGACCTGGTCCGCGTCCCGCTGAACGACCTCTGGGTCCGCGACACCGGACCGGTCTTCGTGACGGATGCGAGCGGCGCACTGCACGGCGTGAACCTGAACTTCAACGGCTGGGGGCAGGCACCGATCACGACCGGTCTGGAGGGCTGGCGGAAGGATCCGCGCAAGGCCGCCAACGGGGTGGTCGACCAGCCGATCGACGAGGACCGTGCCGTCGCGGCCGCGATCGCCGCCGATTCCGCCGTACCGGTTGTCAAGACCTGGCTGACGATGGAAGGCGGCGGGATCGAGGTCAACGGCCACGGGCTCGGCGTGGCGACCGAGAGCTGCCTGCTGAACCCGAACCGGAACCCCGGCAAGCAGAAGGAAGAGATCGAGGTCGAGCTGCGCCGCCTGTTCGGGATCGAGCGGATGCTGTGGATGCCGGGCCGGCCGGGGCTCGAGGTCACCGACTGGCATGTGGACTTCCTGGCCCGGTTCACTGCACCCGGCCACCTGCTGTACGCGTCGGCCGAGTTCGGCGAGGCCGAGGACAAGCGCGATCGCAAGGCCCTGCTCAAGGCGGTCGACGAGATCAACGCCCTGCCTGACGATCAGCGCACCCGGCTCCTGGGCGGGCAGAAGAAGCTGACCACGGCAACCTTGCCCGAGCCCGATCCGGCGGCGGTATACAAGACCTACAAGGCACGGAACCAGGCGCGGCCGTTCACCGAGCGCAGCAGCGACGAGTTCGGCCAGACCGCCGCACCTGGTTACATCGGCTACTACGAGGCCAACGACTGCATCGTGCTCGGCCAGTACGGCGACAACGCCACCGACGCCGAGGCCTTCGACACGGTTGCCGAGGCCTTTCCGGACAAGATCGTCGTACAGATCTCGACCGACGGCCTCTGTACCGGCGGCGGGACCATCCACTGCGCCACCCAGCAACAGCCCCGGAAGGGCTGAAACCACGCCGGTGGTCGGCGACCGGCCCGTGGGATGACTAAGATCCGTCTGTGCGGCAGCTTGCAGTGGGGGTCGGTCAGTTGTTGGGCCGGCCGCCGCATTTCATGAATGCGTACCTCGTCGACGACGTGCTGGTCGATGCCGGGACCCCGGCCGCGGCCGGGCGGATCCTGCGGCAGCTCCGCGGGCGGGACGTGGCCGCGCATGTGGTGACCCATGCGCACCCGGATCATTTCGGGTCCAGTCACGCGGTCTGCGAGGAGCTCGGGATCCCGCTGTGGGCGGGGGCCGATGACGCGGAGGCGATCGAGACGGCGACGCCGGTGCCGGCCGCCGGATGGCTGCCCGGGATGCTGGCTCGCGGCAAGATGCCGCCGCCGCATCCGGTCAGCCGGCGACTGGTCGAGGGGGACCAGGTGGGCAGCTTCACTGTGCTGGATGTGCCGGGCCACTCGCCCGGCCACATCGCACTGTGGCGGGAGTCGGATCGGACGCTGCTGTGCGGTGACGTGTTCTTCCGGCTGCCCAAGGTCGCCGCGCCGTGGAACTTCCTGACCTTCGATGTGCAGCGCAACCATCAGGCGATGCGCCGGCTCGCGGCGCTGCGGCCGGAGCTGGTGCTGTTCGGTCATGGCAAACCTCTTAAGGACCCGGATCTGCTGAGCCGGGTGGCCGACGCGCTGCCGGGTTCTGAGTGAGCGGCGTGCTCGAGCGGCCGGACGAGCTCGGCCGGATCGCCGCTGCGCTGGATGCGGCCGGCCGGGGCGAGGGCAAAGTCGTCGTGATCGAGGGCGAGGCTGGGATCGGCAAGTCGCGGCTGGTGGCCGAGGCGCGGGCGATGGCCAAGGAACGCGGCTTCGTCCGGATGCAGGCGACCGGCGACGAGGTCGAGGGCGTGATGGCCTGGGGTGTCGTGCGGCAGCTGATCGAGCGGTCGATTGCCCGGTACGCCGGGGAGACCCGCGCCGCGATCATCGCCGGGCCGACCGGCCGTGCGATCGAAGCGCTCGACAAGGCGACTCCGGATGCCGGGGACGCCGAGGTGGCGCGGACGCTGCACGCACTCTGGTGGGTGGCCGTCGATCTGGCCTCGCCGCGCCCGTTGCTGATCACCATCGACGACGCGCAGTGGTCCGATCCGCCGTCGCTGCGCTTCCTGTCCTATCTGTCCAAGCGCGTCGGTGACCTGCCGATCGCGCTGGTGGTCGCGACCCGGCCGCCGCCGGACCGGCTTGGTCCGCTGGCCGAGCTGACCGTCGCCCGGCACGTCGAGCGGTTGCTGCCGCGGCCGCTGAGTCGCGACGGCATCGCCGTACTGATTGCGGATCGTTGCCACACTGAAGCGGCCGACCAGGTCGTGGATGCGGTCCTGGCAGCGAGTGGTGGGAACCCGTTCCTGGCTGAGTCGTTGCTGGACGAGCTTGAGGTGCTGGACCGGTCGACCAAGGATGCGGCGACGGCGGAGACGGTTCGCGGGCTTGGTGCGAGTGCGGTGAGCCGGACCTTATTGTCGAGGTTGTCGCCAGCGGCGCTCGCGTTGGCCAAGACAGTGGCGGTGCTCGGCGCGCGCACGGATATCTGGGCAGCCGGTTCGGTCGCGCAGCTGCCGGAGTCTGCGCTTGCGGCAACGGTGGACGAGTTGGTCGCGGCCCACGTGATCAGCGTGGATGAAGCGCAGCTGAGTTTCGTGCACCCGGTGATCCGCGAGTCGGTGGCTTCGACCCTGGGCCCGGTCGATCAGGCCACGCTGCACGGACGAGCCGCCGAGACGCTCTGGGCCGCGCGGTCGTCGGCGGATCGGATCGCCGCGCACTTGGTGCAAGCCCCAGCGGGCACGCTCGATACCGCGGTCGCGATCTTCACCGAGGCTGCCACCCTGTGTGCGACGGCGGGTGATGTCGAGAAGGCGATCGACTACCTCAACCGTGCGATCGAGGTCGAGCCGGACAGCGCGAAACTCCAGTCCCTGCTGGGGAAACTCTTCCTTCGAAAAGGTGATCCGCGGAAAGCCCGGCGCTACCTGCTGGCTGCTGCCGAGGCGAGCAGCGGCCGGGAACGCGCCGAGCTACTCGGTACGGCGGCCACCGCGACCTCGGCGGTCGACGGGCCGGTGGCGGCGGCGACCGAGCTGATGCACGCACTCGATGACTGGGCCGGGGACAAGTCGGCGCGGCTGGCGCTGGACGCGCGGCTCGGGATCGTCCGGTCGTACCTGCCGTCGGAGCGCAAGCGCGCCTCGCAACACCTGCACGGGTTCGCCGACCTCCCCGGTGATACGCCCGATGAGCGGATCCTGCTTGCCCTGCTCGCCCAATGCGGTCGCTACGAGGTGACCCCGTCGGCCGACGTACGGCGTACTGCGGAGCGCGCGTTGCGTCGTGGCGCGCTGCTCAAGGACTCGGTCGGCCAGGCGGACCCGCTGGTCGGATGGTTGCTCGCGATGATGTCGCTGATCGCGGCCGACGGGGTCGGACCGGCCCGGGACGAGATCGCCGGCGCGCAGGACTGGGTACGGCGGCATGGTTCGCCGATCGAGTTCGCGATGGTCGCGAACGTCGCGGACTTCCTGGCCTGGCGATGCGGTGACCTGCCGGCGGTCGAGGCCGACGCGGACGGCGTACTGGCTGCGATCGAGTCGGAGGACCTGACGCCGCAAGTGGTGGCGATCCGGGCGACCGCGGTGACGTTCGGGTTGTACGCGGCGCTGGAGCGCGGTGATCTCGGCGCGGCGCAGGCGATGCTGGCCGATTGGGACGAGTCCACCCGGAACGCGCCGCGAGTGATCGCGGCGATGTGGCTGGAGGGGACCCGGGCCCGGATCGCGTTGGAGCTGGACGATCCGCTGGCCGCGCTGGAGCACGCGCACCGGTTGCGGGACGAGATGGTGGCCGCGGATCTGGATCCGCCGGCGGTCCCGTGGCGGACCCCGGCGGCGTTGGCGCAGCTGCGACTGGGTGATGAGGCCGCGGCTCGTGAGTTGGCGAGCGATCAGCTGGACTTGAGTCGTCGTTGGGGGGCGGCCTCGGATCTGGGAGCAGCGCTCCGGCTGACGGCCAAGGTCGACGTGGGGCAGGGCGCTCGCCGGGTCGAGACGCTGACCGAGGCGGTCGCCGTACTGGAACGTTCGCCGGCCCGGCTGGAGCTGGCGCGCGCGTTGGTCGATCTCGGTGAGGCGTATCGCGTGGTCGGTCGCCGTACCGATGCTCGGGAGACGCTGAACCGAGGTGGCGAGCTGGCGGCCACTTGTGGTGCTGTCGTCCTGCGGAACCGGGTCGCGGAAGTCCTGCAGGCACTGGGGGATCGGCCGCGGTCGCTGGTGGCGCCGGGCCAGGACTCCCTGACCGCGAGCGAACGGCGGGTGGCCGGGCTCGCGGTCACCGGCCGCAGCAACCGGGACATCGCGCAAGAACTCTTCGTCTCACCCAAAACCGTCGAGAACCACCTGGGCCGCATCTACGTGAAACTCGGCATCACCGGCCGCCGAGAACTAGGCCGCGCGCTCACTTAACCCTAACGTCCGAAGGATCGGAGGGCGGGCCTCCGGTCGTTCGGACGTTGTTGTCACCGACGCGCTAACGTCCGAAGGATCGGAGGAGGAGCCTCCGGGGCTTCGGACGTTGTGAGCAGGGGAGCGAGCGGCCCCTCCCTCCAGGGGCCGCTCGTCAGGTGTTGCGTGGCTCAGCCGACGGGCGGAGCGGTCTCGAACCAGTTGAAGGCTTCGACGTACTGCAGGGTGGTGCCGGTGTAGTTCTCGCCGAACAGCCGCCAGTAGGTGTGCTGCTTGATCGTCTCGACGCCGGTCTCCTCGTCCACCGACTTGGTCCGGATCGCGACCCGGTACAGGGTGACCTTCTCGTCGCGGATCTGCGACTGGGTGTCCTTGTAGCCGGGGGTCTTGTGGTCGTCGGAGCGGGCCGGGTCGTGCAGGGTCAGCTCGACCTTGCCGGAGCCGACGTCACCCTTGGCCGCGACCACGGTGACCGCGTGGCCGCCGGTACGGGTGTGCGTGTTGTCCTCGTTCAGGACGTACCGGCCGTACCACATCTGGAGTGGTGCCTGCCGCAGCCGCTTCGCCATCTCCAGCCCGAACTCGGGCAGACCGTCGGAGCCGGTGCCGCCCCGGTTGACCGTCCAGCCGCTCGCCTTGGCGCCGACGGTCGCGGCGTCGAAGGCGGCCCGGTTGCCGGCCGCACTGGAACCGCTCGGGTCCGAACCCATGCCGGCCTTGTACCCGAGCCACCCGATCCAGGTGGTCGCCTCGTCGTAGTCGGCCGGGTCGTGCGGGTCGTACTCGGTCATCAGCTGACCGTTCGGCACCACCCGCATCGGCAGGCCCTTGTGCTCACCCAGGTAGTACATCGCGTTGTAGAGCGAGGTCGGCCCGCAGTGGACGCTGCCTTCCTTGGTGAGGTGGGTGCGGAACTGGTCCGCGTCGGTCACGTCGCACAGGTTGACGGCGAACTGCGTTCCCGTGACGTCCTTCTGCTCCGTGCACGGCACCTGCAGCGGCAGCCCGTCCGCCGCGGCGGTCCCGGCCGGCAGAACCGTCCCGGCGAACACAGCGGCGACCCCGGCCAGTACGGCGATCCCTTGACGCTTCATCTCGTTTACCCCCAGCTTGCGTGGTTTTCAGTGGTTGACCTTCTGCCACCAATCTCCCGCCTGAGGCACCCCCCACGCATGAGGGTCAATCCCTCATCTCCGCCCCTGGGGGGGGTGGGGGATCAGGGCTACGAGCCCGTACGACGTTGAGCACGGTTCAACCATCTGCGCGGCCAGCCGGTGGTTGATGGGTGCTCAAGGTGAGTCGCTCGCCCGACCTTGAGCACGGTTCGACCACGTATGCGGCTGGCGGATGGTTGATGGGTGCTCAAGGTGAGCCGGTACGACGTTGTGCACGGTTCAACCACGTGCGCGGCCAGCCGGTGGTTGATGGGTGCTCAAGGTGAGCCGGCCGGCCGACTTTGAGCACGGTTCGACCACGTATGCGGCTGGCGGATGGTTGATGGGTGCTCAAGGTGGACCGCCCAGGCACCCGGACGGGCTCGGCACCGGGGGCATGGGTGCGTTGTTGCTGGCGGCAACTATTGGTCGCCTCGGTGTGCGGTCAGGAGGTGGCGGGGGAGCGCAGCTGCCGGCCTACCTCGTGCATGTGGCGCAAGCCCTGGGCGTAGGACTCGATGATGCTGGTTGACATGTAGGGAACGCCTACGCGCTCGCAGTAGGCGCGGACGGCGGCCTGGGCGCGGCGGAGGTTGGCGCGGGGCATGTTCGGGAAGAGGTGGTGCTCGATCTGGTAGTTCAGGCCGCCCATCAGCCAGTCGGTGATCACGTGGCCGTTGACGTTGCGGGACGTGCGGACCTGCTTCTCCAGGTGACCCCACTTGGAGTCGCAGTCGGGCATCTCCATGCCCTTGTGGTTCGGCGCGAAGACGCTGCCGAGGTGCAGGCCGAACAACACGTGGTGCAGGACGGCGAAGACGAGTGCCTTCTGCGGCGACATGATCAGCAGCAGGCCACCGAAGTACACGGTCAGGTGCGCGAGGATCAGGCCGAGCTCCACCATCGACTCGCGGCGCGGGCGATGCGTGAGCAGGTAGGTGATCCCGGAGACCTTCAGGCTGAAGCCTTCGAGGCTCAGCAGCGGGAAGAAGATGCGGGCCTGGTTGCGGCTCAGCCAGCCGTACAGGCCCTGGCGGCCCTCGGCCTGCGCGAGCGTCCAGACCAGCACACCGGCGGCGACGTCGGGGTCTTTGTCGGTGTGGTTCGGGTTGGCGTGGTGCTTGTTGTGCTTGTCGTTCCACCAGCCGTAGCTCATGCCGAGCAGGAAGTTCGCGTGCAGCTGACCGATCGCGTCGTGCAGCCGGCGGGAGCTGCCGATCTGCTGGTGACCGGCGTCGTGACCGAAGAACGCGGCGCGGGTGCTGAAGATCCCGGCCGGGATGGTCAGCAGCAGCACGAGCCAGGAGTTCCCCAGCAGGATCAGCCCGGCGACCACCGCGCCCAGACAGAGCAGGTTGACCACGATCCCGATCGCATACTCACCGGTACGGCGCTCGAGCAGACCGGCCGCCTTGATCTCCCGCAGCAGCGGAGCGAAGTCGCTGCCCTTGCTCGGGGCGCAGGTCTCCTGATTTTGGGTAGGCGTGAGCGTCGTGCCGGCGGAAGGCATGGGTTCCTCGAATCGTGATGGCTGCGGAGCCAAGCGGGCAGAAATCTGCTCAGTCCGCGTAGACACATCCGCCGCGATCTTCTGCTGCGGCCGGTCACGACAACGAGAACCTTGAAGAGGTCGTTCTGAGCCCCACCCTACGGCACGGGCGAAGCCGCCGCGCCCGTGACGATCTTCACGTCCGGACAGCTGGACGCGCTAGAGATACTGGCCGGCGTAGAAGATCAGCGGGGCGTCGTCGGCCGCCGCCGGCGTTACGGCCGCCTCGAGGACGGCTCCGAACAGGACGAGGTGGTCGCCGCGGAGCAAGGTCTCGTCGACCCGGCAGTCGACGTGCCCCAGGCTGCCTTCGATGACGGGCGCTCCGGTGCGGCCGGGGCGGGTGGTCAGTCCGGCGAAACGGTCCTGCCCGGGGCGTGCGAACGTCTCGCTCAACCGGCGCTGGTCACGACGCAGGAAGTTGACCACGAAGGACTCGGCGCGCGTGATGGCCTGCCCGCTGCGTGAGCCGGCGTCGAGGCAGACCAGGACGATGGCGGGTTCGAGCGAGACGCTGGTGAAGGAGTTCGCGGTCAGCCCCACCGGGCCGCTGTCGCCGGCCGCCGTCACGATCGTGACGCCGGTGGCGAAGCGGCCGAGCGCCAACCGCAGCGGATGATGCTTCCGCACGGCTTTCGGCATCGTCGACGAGGACACGTCAGGCCACCTGCACTGCCGTGTTCCGCAGGATGCGGGCGTGCAGCATCCGGAGCTCTTCGCAGGGATCGACTCCGACCTCCTGGCGCAGTCGCCGGTCGATCTCGTAGTACGCCGCGAGTGCCTCGGTCTGCCGGTCCGATCGGTACAGGCACGTCATCAGCTGCAGCCAGAACCGTTCGCGGAACGTGTACCGGCCGACCAGTCCGCGCAGCTCGGACACAAGTTCGCGATGCCGGCCGAGCGAGATCTCCAGCTCGCAGCGTCGCTCGCGGGCCAGCAGCAGCTCCTCCTCGAGCCCCGGAATGATGTCGGCCTCGAGTGCCGGGCCCCGGACGTCGCAGAGAATCTGGCCGTGCACCAGACCGAGCGCCTGGCGGAGGTGCTCGGACTCCTCGAGTGCGTACCGGGCCGGTTGCCGCTGAGCCAGCTGACGGAAGCGGATCAGATCGACCTGGGTCGGTTCGATGTCGAGCTCGTACCCGCCGGACCCACTGCGAACGATCTGGCCGAGCCCTGGCCGGCCGCGGTCGAGCGCGTTCCGGACGCGGGTGATGCGAGTCTGCAGGGCGGACTTCGGCCGCTGTGGCAGGTCGTCGCCCCAGAGCCGGTCGATCATCTCCTCGGTGGAGACGAGCTCGCCGACCCGGACGAGCAGGATGGCCAGCAGGACACCGTTCTTCCCGGTGGGCACCTTCAGCTTCTGCTGGCCCAGCAGGAGCTGTAGAGGACCGAGGACCCGACAGTCCAGGTCTTTGGCAATCTGCGCACGTGACACCAATTCACTCTCCCCAGAGTCAGGCGGCCGCAGCCGCCAGAGTGCTTCCTCAGCAAACAGCGTGCTTATCAAGATTGGGGCTACGGCTGGCCAGGCGACCTCCTGGCAGAGCTGCGACGAGTCACGCCTGGACCGGGACGGCGGACACCGCCTGGTTGAGCAGCCGGTACGACGCTGTCCTGGCGGCGAGGTCCTGAATCAGAGTGAGCGCCAGGATCTCCTGGCACCCCGTGCTCGCGACTAGCTCGGTGACCTGGTCGCGGACCGTGGCGAGGTCACCGATCAGGTGGGTCCGTAGATGCTGGGTGACGGCCAGCTTCTCGCGTGGATCGAACCGGTACGACGCGGCTTCCGCAGGCGGCAAATTCGGGCCGTTCCGGCGGCCCCGGAGCAACTCCGCGACCACCACCCGGGTCGGCCCGGCGAGGTGGTGTGCTTCGGCCTGCGTCTCGGCGACGATCGCGGATGCGGACAGCGCGGCCCACGGTTCTGCCGACCAGGCGGTCGGGCGGAACGACTCCCGGTACGCGGCGATCGACTCGACCACGCCGACCGGCCGGACGTGGTAGGCGTACGCGAACGGTACGCCGAGCCGCCCCGCCAGCTCACCGCTTGCGGGGCTCGCGCCCAGCACCCAGAGACTCGGCCGGGAACCGGACGCCGGCACTGCCAGGATCGTCGTACCGCTGATGTCGCCCATCACCTCGCCGCCCGCGCCGCGCAACAGCAGGTCGGACAGCTCCTCGACAAGTGGCTCGAACTCCGCGCCCGGCCGGCGATGCAGCGCCGCCGCAGTGACAGGGTCGGTGCCGGGGGCTCGGCCGACGCCGAGATCGATGCGGCCCGGATGCAGCGACTCCAAGGTGCCGAACTGTTCGGCGACGACGAGCGGGGCGTGGTTCGGCAGCATCACGCCACCGGAGCCGACCCGGATCCGGGACGTCCGGGCGGCGATGGCCGCGACCAGGACCGGTGGTGCACAGCTCGCGATGAACGGCGCGTTGTGGTGCTCGGCCACCCAGTACCGGCACAGGCCCAGCGAGTCGGCCTCGACCGCCAGCCGCACCGAGTCGTGCAGTGCGTCGGCGGGGCGCTGGCCCTGCCAGATGGGGGCTGTGTCCAGCACTGACAACTGCACCGACATCCGTTTCTCCTCAGCCTCGATTCTCCGCACCCTCGATGACGGGCGATCACCGTCCCACTACAACACGCGAGCGGGCCGGACAAAAGCGCGGTGCGGGTCGGTGAAAGCGATGTGAAAGTGCCGCGGGGGATTTGTGAACGGATTCCGAAGCAGTCGGTCGCTAGGTTGGTTTTCGAAGTCGCCGATTGGCAATTCTGTCAATTGGTCTAATCGCGAATCGCGTACTGGAGGCAATGATGCTTGCTTACGAGCCGCCCATGCTGACCGAGGTCGGCAGCTTCGCCGAGGTGACCCTGGGCCGTCCGACCTGGGGCTTCGAAGCCGACTGGACCTGCGTCATGCTGTGCTGATTTCACTCAGCTCCGCAGGTCGCGGAACCTAGGCACAGTGGGGTGCCGGTGCCGATTTCTTTCGGGACCGGCACCCCGTCCGGCAATTAGTCACCGGATGGCCCGGCATTTGCTGACAGTCCAGCAATTGCTTCGCGATTGGTCCGGTTAGACCTCTTTCGGGGAGCGGCGATGACTTTCCTGATCTTTCCAGACCATGCGACCGGGTCGCAGCTGGCCGAGTCTGTCGACCGGCCGCCCGGCACCCAGGTTCTGTCCCATCCGGTCAGCGGACGCCCCTGGCTGATCGGGCAGCTTCCTGCCAAGGCACTCACCGTCCATCGCGGCCGCGATCGGTGCCTGGTCACCGTCGGCGTCACCGAGGCGCCCGCTGACGCCCAGCACGAACTGGACGGGCTGTCCGCACCGGCTGCGGCCGACGCCCTCGCGCGCCGCTTCCCCGGTGATCGGCACGTCCTGCTCTCGATGGACGGGCTGGTGCGTGCGCAGGGCACACTCTCGTCAACCCGCCAGTTGTTCGTCGTTCGGTACGACGGCGTCGACATCGCGGCCGACGATCCCGAACCGCTGATCCGGCTGACCGGTGCGAGCGTGGACGACGATGCGATCCCGGCCCGGTTGCTCGCGCCGTGGACCCCGTGGCCGTTCACCGACCAGGTGATGTGGCGCGGTATCGAGGCCGTGCCGATGGGCGAGCGCCTGGACTGGGATCGCTCCGGCCGAGCTCGCCGTACCCAATGGTGGTCGCCGCCCGAACCCGAACTCCCGCTCGAGCAGGCTGCGACGGCAACCCGGGCAGCCCTCGCCGAGGCGATCCGGGTGCGCGCCGCCCACACCGATCTCAGTGCGGACCTGTCCGGTGGACTCGACTCCACCTCACTGAGTTTCCTCGCCGGCCGCCATCAGCGCGGCATGATCCTGACGAGCTGGGAAGCCGCCAACCCGGCAGACGAGGATCAGTTCTGGGCCGCACGGGCTGCCCAGCAGTTGTCCGGTATGCATCAAGTGATGAGCCTGCAGGACGCGCCGGCCTGGTTCTCCGATCTCGATGGTCATGGGGAGTTGGAAGGCCCGTTCGCGTGGATCCGCACCCGCGGCAAGTTGCGCTACCAGGCCGAGCTCCTCGCGTCCCGCGGTTCGAAGCTGCACCTGACCGGTCATGGCGGCGACGAGCTCTACACCGCGACGCAACTCTTCCTTCCTGCGTTGATGGACCGGCCACTGCGTGCGCTGCCGTACATCAAGGCCTACCGGGCCGTGCACCGCTGGCCGTGGCGCGAGACCGTCACCGAGCTGAACCGGTCCGAGTCGTTCGCCACCGGATTGCGCCGTACGGCGTCTCTGCTCGACAAGCCGATCGAGCAGTACCTCCGCAAGCCGGAGTTCGGCTGGGGGATCGGCTACCGGATGCCGATCTGGTCCACCGCGGACGGCCTCGAGGCCGCTCGCCGCCAGCTGCACCGGACGGCCGGCGAAGATCCGCAGCCGATGTCGCCGCATCGTTGGGTGCACGCTCTGCTGCAGGACGTGCGGCTGTGTGGCGACACGATCCGGCGGGTGTCGCGGTGGACCGAGCGCAGTGGCGTTGCGTGGCACGCGCCGATGATCGATGACGCCGTCGTCGAGGCCGCCTGCTCGGTCAGCGCCTGGGATGTCGCGATGCCGGACCGGTACAAACCCTTGCTGGCCGAGGCGATGCGCGGTGCGGTCCCCGACGAGTTCCGCCTCCGCCGGACAAAGTCGGAGTACAGCGCCGATGTGTACGCCGGTGTCCGGCGGATGCGCCCGCAGCTACTGGAACTGTGCGAGGACCTCGAACTGGCCCGGCGTGGTCTGGTCGACGCGGATCGATTGCGCGATCTCGTGATCCGGCCGCCGCAGTCGTCGTTCGCGTTCATCCCGTTGATCAGCACGCTCGCCGTCGAGTCCTGGCTGCGCACCGTCTCCAGCCGCCCGGCCCAGAACTCGGCCCAGAAGAACGAACAACTGACCCGCCAAGGAGGTCTGGGATGAGGTACACGCTGGCGCCCGGGATGAGTTGGACCGACACCGACGAAGGGATGGTGCTGCTGAACGAGAAGTCCGGCAGCTACCTGACCCTGAACCGCACCGGCGCGACGGTCCTGCACGGGATCCTCGACGGCAAGAGCCCCGACGAACTGATCGCCACCCTGCAGGCGTCGTACCCGGACGCGTCCGAGCGGATCGCCGCCGACGTCGGCCAGTTGATGACGTCGTTCGAGCAGGCGGGGGTGTTGCGGCCATGACGATGCCGGTGACGTTGGAGCACGGTCTCCCGGTCGGCCGCTGGGACCGGCTACTCGGCCGGATCTGTGTCGCGGCGGCGTTCGGACTCATCAAGCTTCGGCCGGCCACGCTGCGCCGGGTGATGTCGACTGTCCGGATCGGCGCGCGCCCCGCAACCGAGACCGATGCGTACGCCGCTCGTTCGGCCGTCGTTGCGGTGAGCGTGACGTGTGCCGGTCAGGGCTGTCTGCCGCGATCGGTCGCGACGGCGTTGCGCTGCCGGCTGTCCGGCACCTGGCCGCACTGGTGCACCGGCGCGCTGACCGAGCCGTTCCGTGCCCATGCCTGGGTCGAGGTCGACGGGCAGCCGGTCGGTGAACTCGATGACGTGAAGCACTTCCGCAAGTTGATCGAGGTAGCCCCGCGGGGAGGACGCCATGACTGAGTTCGTTGCGGTGTCTGCCCGCGCGTTCCTGGCCTTGGTCTTCATCACTGCTTTCGCCGGGAAAACCCTTACGCACAACGGGTTTCGTGGCTTCGCCCAGTCGGTGCAAGGGCTGGCTCGGCTGAAGTCCGCCCGGTCTGCCGCGATCCTCGCCGGGATCGTCGTCAGCGGTGAAGGGCTCGCGGCTGCGCTGCTGGTCTCGCCGATCGCACCCCGGCTCGGGTTCGTGATCGGCGGGCTGATGCTGTTGCTCTTCACCGGTGTGGTGATCCGCTCGGTCCGGGCCGGCATCTTCGCCGAGTGCCGGTGTTTCGGTGGCCGCGGCGCGATCATGAGTACGGCGATGGTCGGCCGCAACCTGGTCTTCCTCGCGATCGCGGTGGCCGGCGTCGTCGTACCGGTCGCCCCCGTCCTTGGCAACCTGCGACTGGCGCTGCCCGCGCTCGCCTTCGGGCTGCTGCTGGCGTTCCTCATCATCCGCTACTACGACGACTTCGTCCGGCTGCTGCTGCGCCGGCACGCGACGGCGTGAGCGGCCGTGATCGAGGTCGAGCAACTGAGTAAGCGGTACGGCGACACGCTCGCGCTCTCGTCGGTCGATCTGTCCGTCGCGGCGGGCCAGGTGCTCGGGCTCATCGGTCACAACGGCGCGGGGAAGACGACGCTGGTCGAGATCCTCTCGACGTTGGTGCGGCCCTCAGCCGGTACGGCGCGGGTCGCGGGTGCTGACGTGGTCGGGTCGCCCGGTCGTGTCCGGCGCTCGATCGGCCTGACCGGGCAGTTCGCGACGGTCGACGACACCCTGTCCGGAACCGGGAACCTGGTCCTGCTCGCCCGGCTCAGCGGGACCGGGCGGCGGGCGGCCCGGGTGCGGGCCGCTGAACTGCTCGAACAGTTCGGCCTCACACAGGCAGCGGATCGACGGGTCCGCACGTATTCAGGCGGCATGCGGCGCCGGCTCGACCTCGCGGCAAGCCTCGTCACCGCCCCCGCCGTACTGTTCCTTGACGAGCCGACCACCGGACTCGACCCGACCAGCCGGCGTGCGGTCTGGGAACAGGTCGCCCAACTCGCGGAGCGGGGGACGACGATCCTGCTCACCACCCAGTACCTGGAGGAGGCCGACCAGCTCTCCGACCGGATCGTCGTACTGGCCGGTGGACGGGTGGTCGCCGGTGGTACGCCGGCCGATCTGAAACAGCAGGTGGGTCGCCGCGCCATCGTGGTCCGGCTGCCACCTGGTGCTCCGGTCGGACGTGTCATCGAGCACCTCGCCGGACGCGGACTCGATGTTGCCCAGCGCAACGAATCTGCCGAGCTGACCGTCGTGGACGCGTCCTCGGCAACGATCGTCCAGGTGGTCCGTGCGCTCGATGATCTCGGGATCGAGGCAGAGCGTCTCGAGGTCGCCGAGCCGAGTCTCGACGACGTCTTCGCAACGCTGGGGGAGGCCCGATGACCGCCGTCACCGTACCTCGCGCGCAGCCGGTCGCACGGACGCCGGTGCGCACGGAGCCGGCCAGCGTCGTGACACAGATCCTCGCGCTGTCCGGCCGTTCCCTGCGCGGCGTGGTCTTCGAGCCGCGCACGTTGATCGTGACGCTGCTCGGCCCGATCCTGCTCGTGAGCGTGCTCAGTCAGCTGCTCGGCAGCCTGTCCACGGCGATCAGCTTCCCGGCCGGCACCCGGTACGTCGACTTCGTCGTACCGGCGATCATGATCACCACGGCGCTGCAGTCGGCGCTCGGCCTGATCATCAGTCTGCTCCAGGACATGCGCAACGGCCTGATCAACCGGCTCCGGACGATGGCGATCTGGCCGGGTTCGGTGCTCGTCGCGCACAGCGTGGCCGGCCTGGTTCGCATGGTCCTGCAGCTGACCGTGCTGTCCGTGTTCGCCGCGGTGGTGCTCGGCTTCGACCCACCGGGCGGCATCCTCGGTACGGCGGCCGCCGTCGTCGTCTCGACCGCGGTCAGCACCGGCCTCGGCTGGATCTTCATCGCCCTGGCCTGCCAGCTCCGCCATACCGAGCTCGTGCAGGCCATCTCCGGCACAGTCACCTTCCCGCTCATCGTCGCCTCGAACGCCTTCGTCCCGGAGGCCGGCCTACCCACCTGGCTGCGTCACGTCGCAGCCTTCAACCCGGTGTCCCACAGCATCACGGCCGCCCGCGAACTGGTCCTCGGCCACGCGCCCGTCGGCCAGCTACTCGCTGCCCTTGCCGGTGCCGCCGTCATCACGATCGCCGGCGCCACTGTGGCGACCCGGGGCCTGAGTCGACCCGGCTGAGGCCCTGACCAGACCGGATTCGTAGGCGGCGATCACCAGTTGGGCCCGGTCGCGGGCGTCCAGCTTGGTCAGTAACCGGCTCACGTAGGTCTTCGCGGTCAGCGGACTGATCACCATTCGTTCGGCGAGTTCACCGTTACTCAGGCCGCGGCCGATCAGCGTCAATACCTCGCGTTCCCGCTTGGTCAGCGCGGCCAGTGCGCCGGGCGCGGGACCGGCCGGATCGGGTTGCCTCAGCACTCGTTCGATCAGTGCCTGGGTTGCGCCGGGCGACAACAGTGCCTCGCCGGCGGCGACGGTACGGATGGCGGCCAGCAGTTGCGCGGGTTTGGTGTCCTTGACGAGGAACCCGCTCGCTCCTGCACGCAACGCGGCCACCACGTTGTGGTCGCTCTCGAACGTGGTCAGGATCAGCACCCGGACACCGCTCAGATCCTCGTCGGCCGCGATCGTGCCGGTGGCCGTGATCCCGTCCGTCCCCGGCATCCGGATGTCCATCACGACGACGTCGGCCCGGGTCGACCGGACCAGCGCGACCGCCTCGTCGCCGTCGGCGGCTTCACCGACGACGTCCATGTCCGGTGCGGAGCGGACGAGCATCGCGAAGGCGCTCCGGACCAGCTCCTGGTCGTCGGCCAGCACCACCCTGATCATCGCGCTCCCGGCGTAGGTACGGTCACCGCGACCCGGAATCCGCCGTACCGGGCGTCGCCGGTGACCAGCTGACCACCGACGGATTGCGCCCGCTCGTTCATCCCCGCGATGCCGTAGCCGGCCGTGCTGCCGCTGTCGGACCTGCCCCGGCCGTCATCGGTGACCTCGAGCCGAACCTCCTCGACGTCGTACTCGAGCTGCACCAGTGCCTGTCGAGCGTGCGCGTGCTTCACCACGTTGGTCAGGGCCTCCTGCGCGATCCGGTAGAGGGTGATCTCGACGGCTGCCGGCAGCGGCCGGCTGGTGCCACATACTCGCAGTTCGACCTGTACGCCGACGGCCGTGGTGACCGCTGCGAGCCGGGCCAGGCCGGCGAGGTCCGGCGTCGGGTGCCGATCCACGTCGGCCTCGTTGCCACGGAGGACGTCGAGGGTGGTTCTCAGCTCGGCCAGTACGCCGCTGCTCGCGTCCGCCACCGTGTGCAGCGACTGCGAGATCGGCGCGAGCGTCGGATCGTCGGTGCGCTCGTCGAGCAGATGAGCGGCCACCCCGGCATGCGAGTTGATCAC
The DNA here is from genome assembly GCF_004348455.1 of Kribbella albertanoniae. Taxonomy (GTDB): domain Bacteria; phylum Actinomycetota; class Actinomycetes; order Propionibacteriales; family Kribbellaceae; genus Kribbella; species Kribbella albertanoniae. The sequence goes on along the minus strand of NZ_SMKA01000020.1, from coordinate 4,682 downwards.
GACGATGTGGTGGGCCAGGACGTCGTGCAGGTCGCGCGCGATCCGCAGCCGCTCCTCGGCGACCCGGCGCTCACTCGTCTCCGCGAGCAAGGCCCGGTGCAGGCGCATCGCCTGGCCACCGACCGCGGCGACGGCGAACCAGCCCAGCGGGCTGATCACCTCCGCGCCGATCGATTCGTTTTGCGGGACGCTCGCGCTCACCAGGACTCCGGCGACGCTGATTCCGACCATCGCCAGCGTCGAGACGCGGGAGGTGGTCAGGGAGACCGTGTAGATGAGGACCACCGCTACCGGGAGCATGATGTCGTGCGTGTAGTTCAAGGCGTGGTAGACCATCTGGACGGCCAAACAGAAGACCAGCGCCTGGATCGGGTAGCGGCGTCTGACGAGAACGGGCGCGGTCGCCAGGGCCAGCAGGGTGATCCCGAGGGCGTCGAGTTGCTTGTCGTCGAGCCAGTGCCGCGGCAGGGCGAGGACGGCGGCCACCGGCAGGAGCAGCAGCGCCGCGGTCAGCAGCAGGTCGCCCCTGCCGATTCCCCACCGCCTCGATCCCACCATGGCCACCGTCCCCATCCCTCAGCTCCGTTCCTCGCCGACCAGCACCGACTCGTCCGGGACTGCTGCCGGTTGCGGGTTGTCCGCAGGGCGGCTCGGCCACCAGATCCATCGGCGCAGACCCACCATCATCGGCGCCAGCAACGCAGGCGCTACCAGCAGAGTCTGCAGCAGAACCCCGACGGCGACCACCACTCCCATCTCCACCATCGGCACGAACGGCAACGACGCCAGTACCGCGAAGGTTGCTGCCAGCACCAATCCGGCCGACGCGATCACCGGCGCGGTGGCCCGGACCGCCCGCTGGGTGGCGACCGTCGTACCGAATTCCTTGCGGTCCTCGGCGATCCGGGCGACCAGGAAGATCGCGTAGTCGACGCCGAACGCCACCAGGAACACGAACACCAGCACCGGCAGCGTCGGCTCCACGCCGCCGAACCCGAGCACGTTCTCGAACACCAGCGAGCCAAGTCCGAGCGCCGCGAGCCACGACAGCACGACCGCGGCCACGACGAGCAGCGAGGCGACCAAGGATCGGAGCAGCAGGAACAGAACCAGCAGCACCACGGCGAGAACGAGAGGAATCACCAGCTTGGTGTCGGCGGCGCTCGCCTCCTGTACGTCGACCCGCTCCGCCCCTTCGCCACCGACCAGCGCCGCCGGCGGCAGGTCGGCCCGCAGTCGCTTGATCACGGCCGCTTCGGCATCGCTGTCCGGCTGAGCCGCCGGTACGACGTCGACCAGCGACCAGCCGTTGCCCTCCCGCTCGGTTTCCGCTGACACCACCTTGTCCGTCGCACGCGCCACAGCGAGCACCTGTGCCACCTGATCGGTCGGAGTCGCAACGGTGAAGGGCCGGCCACCCTCGCCCGGGTAGGCCCGATCAAGCGTCGTGAATCCCGTCACCGACTCCGGAGTACTGGTGAACGAGTCGGCCTGTTTCAGGTCCGTCGAGAGCCCGAGCACCCCGAGTCCCAGCAGGCCGAGCGCCAGTGCGGAAACTCCGGCCGACAGCAACGGCCGGGCGAAGACCCACCGCCACCAGTCGCGGCCGGCGGGCGCCGTACTGGCCAGGGCAGGGACACGCGGCCAGAAGACCTTGCGGCCCAGCGCCGTCAGTACGGCGGGGAACAGCGTCAGCATGGTGACCAGAGTCGCCAGGATGCCCAGCGCACCGATCACCCCGATGCCGGAGATGTCGTTCATGTCGGCCACGAACAGGCAGCCCAGGCCGAGGGCGACCGTCGATCCCGACGCGAGGATCGCCGGTCCCACACTCTTCAGCGCGGCGCGCATGGCGGCATGGACGTCGCCGTGGTGGCGCAGTTGTTCGCGGTATCGCGCGACGATCAGCAGCGCGTAGTCGGTCCCGGCGCCGAACACCATCACGATCATGATCGAGGAACTCTGCGTACTCACCGTCAGGTCCAGCGCACCGGCGACGACCCGGACCAACGCCATCGACAGGTACGCGGCGGCCCCGACTGTCAGCAGCGGCACCAGCCAGAGGAACGGGCTGCGGTAGGTGATGATCAGCAGGAACGCAACGACGATGACGGTGACCAGCATCAGGGTCGTGTCGATCCCGTCGAACACCGCGTCGACGTCCGCGTCGATCGCGGCCGGGCCGGTCACCTCGGCCCGCAGACCGCTCGGCCGGTCGGCGGTGACCGCCCGGACCCGCTCGACGAACTTGGCGATACCTGCATCGGTCCCGCTCGCCGGCTGGCCGACGGCGTACATGAGCGCCGTGCCGTCCTCGGAGGGCACGGGTGGCATGTCGACCTCGAACTCTCCTGCCAGTACGGCGTGCTGCCGCGTCACAGCCTCCTTGTCCCCGGCGGCGAGACCGCCGTCGCGGTGATAGACGACGATCAGCTCGTCGTCCTCGGAGCCGGGGATGCGGTCCTCGACCTGATGGACGCGCGTCGACTCCGCACCGCCGGGCAACTGATCGGTGACGTCGTCGCTCTGCACGTCACCGAGCCCCGCGGCCAGCGGAAACACCGCCACCAGCAACAGCAGCCAGACCCCGACCACACCCCATTTACCCCGCCGCCCAGTCGGCAACGTGAACATGAAAACCTCCCCTGTCTGTGGACCTCGAACACTGGCCCAGCAGGGCGGGGTGAAACGTCCGCCCCCAGTGGACAGTCCGCAGTACTCCCGTGGTGGACAGCTGTGATCCACGCCCTAGGGATTTAGTTGGACGTCCAGCTAATTTGGCGGACATGTCCTTGGTCGAGGAGTCCCCGGTTCTGACGCATGTGCACGGTCGTGCGGGTCACCTGGTGCTGAACCGGCCGCGGGCGATCAACGCGCTCACGCACGAGATGGTGACGATCATCCGCCGGGTACTCGACGAGTGGGCCGCGGATCCCGCCGTACAGACTGTTGTGCTGACCGGTAGCGGTGAGCGGGGTCTGTGTGCGGGTGGCGATATCGTGTCGATCTACCACGACGGGATCGCGGGCGGTACGGCGTCGGCGGCGTTCTGGGCGGACGAATACCGGCTCGATGCGGAGATTGCGGCGTACCCGAAGCCGTTCGTCGCGGTGATGGACGGGATCGTGCTCGGCGGCGGGATCGGGCTGTCGGCGCACGCGAGCATCCGGGTCGTCACCGAGCGATCGAAGGTCGGTATGCCGGAGACCGGGATCGGCTTCTTCCCGGATGTCGGCGGCACATATTTGCTGTCGCGGGCGCCGGGGGAGCTGGGCACGCACCTGGCTCTGACGGCCGGGCTGGTCGGCGTGGGTGATGCGATCGCGGTCGGGCTTGCGGACTGGTATGTGCCGAGCGATCGGTTGCCGGATCTCCTTACTGCACTGGCCTCCCAGGACGCGGCGGCTGCGGTGGCTTCGTTTGCTGATCCGGTGCCGGAGTCCGCGCTGGTCGGCGATCGGGAGTGGATCGACCTGGCCTACGAGGGCGACGACCTGGTGAAAATCCACAGTCGGCTGCTGGAGTCCGACGTACCGGCTGCGCGGGAGACCGCGGCGGTGTTGCTGACGAAGTCGCCGACCTCGTTGAAGGTGACGCTGCGCGCACTGCGGGCCGCGGCCGATCTGCCGTCGTTGCCGGCTGCGCTGGAGCAGGAGTACCGGTTGTCGGTGCGGTTCCACGGTTCGCATGACTTCATCGAGGGGGTGCGGGCGCAGGTGATCGACAAGGACCGCAATCCACAATGGTCGCCGGCGACGTTCGACGGTGTCACCGACGAATCGGTTGCCGCCTTCTTCGCCTGACAATGCTGCGCCGCTCTCGACGCGCCGGTCTCGGGTGGCGTTGTGGGTGCGACTGCTGGAACGCTGATTTTTCATGACTGACTACGAAACGATCCTGGTCGCCCGCGACGGGCGGACGGCGACGATCACGCTGAACCGGCCGAAGGCGCTGAACGCGCTGAACGCCGTACTGATGAACGAGGTCGTCGACGCTGCGACCGAGCTCGATCGGGACCAGGGGATCGGGGCGATCGTGATCACCGGCTCCGAGCGGGCGTTCGCCGCCGGCGCGGATATCAAGGAGATGCAGGCTCAGTCGTACCAGGACATGTTCCTGTCGGACTGGTTCACCGCGTGGGACCGGCTGGCCGCCGTACGGACGCCGTTGATCGCGGCCGTCAGTGGCTATGCGCTCGGCGGTGGTTGTGAGCTGGCGATGATGTGCGACCTGCTGATCGCCGCCGACACCGCCAAGTTCGGCCAGCCGGAGATCACCCTCGGCGTCATCCCCGGCATCGGCGGTTCCCAACGCCTGACCCGGGCGATCGGCAAGGCCAAGGCGATGGACCTCATCCTCACCGGTCGCTCGATCGGCGCCGACGAGGCCGAACGCGCCGGCCTGGTCTCTCGCGTCGTACCGGCGGATGCCTTGCTCGACGAGGCGGCGAAGGTTGCCCACAAGATCGCGGAGATGTCGCTTCCTGCCGTCTACGTCGCCAAGGAAGCCGTCAACCGCGCCTTCGAAACCACCCTGACCGAGGGCATCCGCTTCGAACGCCGCACCTTCCACGCAACCTTCGCCTTCGCCGACCGCACCGAAGGCATGACCGCCTTCATCGAAAAACGCCCAGCGAAGTTCACCCATCATTAGGTCACCCATCATTAGGCGCCCCCACGAGG
>NZ_SMKA01000209.1 GCF_004348455.1 Kribbella albertanoniae | reverse complement strand
CGGATGAGGTGGGGGTGGGCGGTGGCGAGTTGGTTGTGGGCGGCAACGACCGGTGCTGGGATGTCGACGTGGTCGATGAAGTTTCGGCCGGCTGGGCCGTAGCCGGTGGGGTCGTCGCTGAGGCGTTGGATCTCGCCGAGGATGAGGGAGCGGAAGCGTTGCAGACTCCAGATCTCCGGGCGGTCCGGTCCGGCGCTCACGAAGTTCGGGCCGATCCAGGGGATCAGCGGGGCGTGGCTGATCAAGCGGGTACCGGGGAGGTCGGCGAAGGAGCGTTCGAAGCTGGCGTGGGTGCGGCGCTGCATGGTCGGATCCTGGATCAGCAGCAGTGCGGCCGGTTCGTTGATCAGGTGTCGGGTGAAGGCGGCGTTCTCACCACAGTTCGTCGACTGGTCCTCGACCTGGATCGCTGCGGCCGGTACGGCGTACTGCGTGGTGAGGAGGTCGCGGAAAACGTGCGACTCCGGGCGGCCGCCGACCTCGACGGGCAGGCCTCGGCGCGTGACTGCGGTGTCGAGGTGATGGGTCGAGTGGCCGATCCCGCCACTGATCAGGATCCGCGCCGAGGTGTCGTGATGGAACTGCGCGGCGACCTCGACCGACTCCAGTACGGCGGATCCCATCAGCACGATGATGTCGACGTGCTCGGCCGGCTCGTCGCGGCGGGCGAGGTAGCGGGCGAGGATTGCTTCAGGCACCTGCGTCAGTTTGGCATCAACTGATTCCACGCAGCGGGACCACGATGTAGGCAGAGTCGCCGTCCGGCGTTTCGTCGGGGGAGCGCAGCCCGACCAGGTTGACCGGTTTGGTCGGCTCGGTGAAGGCGAAATGCGCGAACGGGGTGCCGAGTGAGCCGAGCGCATCCAGCAGGTAGCCCGTGTTGAACCCGATCACCAGGGGATCGCCGGTGAGGGTGGCCTCGATCGGCTCAACGGCCTCGGCCTCCTCACCGCTGCCTGCGCTGAGCGTCGCCGTACCGTCGGTGAACGCGAACCGGACCGGTGATGTCCGCTCAGCGACCAGGGAGACCCGTTTCACCGCCTCGATCAGCGTGGCGGTGTCCGCCGTGACCGTCCGGGTGATCGCGCCGGGCGCCGGGATCAGCTTGCGTACCTTGGGGAACTCGGCGTCGATCAACCGGCTGGTCGCTCGCCGGCCGGCCCCCTCGAACCCGATCAACCCGTCCCCTGTACGAGTTGAACCGAGCGCGAGGGTGACCTCGTGACCGGCCAGTGTCCTGGCCAGGCCGGACAGCACCTTGGCCGGGACGAGCGCGTCCGCCTCGATCTCCGGATCGTTCGGCTCCCAGGAGAAGCTGCGCACCGCCAACCGGTACCGATCCGTGGCCAGCAAGGTGATCACCGGCCCGCGGATCTCAACCCGCACCCCGGTGAGGACCGGCAACGTGTCGTCCCGCCCGGCGGCGGTCACCACCTGCGTGACCGCCCGCGCGAACACCTCCCCGCTCACCAACCCACCGGCTGCCGGTAGCTCCGGCAACGGCGGGTATTCGTCCAGCGGCAGCGTCTGCAACGTGAACCTGGCGTGACCGCTCGACACCGTGACCCGAGCCCCCTCCGAACTCAGATCAACGGTGTCCCGCGGCATCGCCCGGCAGATGCCGGCCAGCAGCCGCCCCGACACCAGGACCCGGCCGTCTTCCCCCACCTCGGCCGATAGGCCGACCTGTGCCGAGCTCTCGTAATCGAACCCGGACACCGTCAGCATTCCGTCGGCCACCTCGATGGCCATCCCGGCAAGAATCGGCACACTCGGCCGGCTCGGCAGCCCTTTGGCCACCCAACCGACCGCCTCAGCCAGCACCTCACGCCCGACTCGAACCTTCACGGTCACCCCTCCCGATCGCGAGGTTCAACCCAATCAGGCGCCACCGACAGTTCTTGTCAGGTCAGTCCCAGCACGACCTTCCCGCGCACGTGACCGTCGATCAGATACTGGATCGCCGCCCCGGCTTCGGCCAGCGGAAAGACCCGGTCGAGGGCCGGAGTCACCTGGCCGCTCTCGATCAGTTCCGTCAGCGCCTGCAGATCGACGTGGTTCTCGGAACTGATGAACGGACGCAGCCGCTGACCGATGAACGGCGACAGCATCATCGCCCGCAGCAGGCGGTCCATGCCGCCGAGCCAGCGACCACCGGTCTCACCCCCGACGATGACCAGTGTCCCCTTCGGTGTCAGCGCCTTCCGCAGCCGGCCCAGCGACGCGTGCCCGTTGATGTCGAGGATCACGTCGAACGGCCCGTACTGCGTGAAGTCGTCGGTGCGGTAGTCCAGCACCTGCTGAGCGCCCAGCTGTTCGACCAGCTCGGCCTTGCTCGCGCTGCAGACCGCGGTCACCTCGGCGCCTGACGCCTTGGCCACCTGCACGGCGTAGCTGCCGACCCCGCCCGAGGCGCCGAGAATCAACACTCGATCGCCGGCCTTGACCTCGGCCCGGTCCCGGACCGCCTGGAGCGCAGTGAGTGCCGAGACCGGTACGGCGGCCGCCTGTTCGAAGGTCAGGTTCGCCGGCTTCGGTGCGAGCTTCTTCTCCAGAGCGCGCGCATGTTCGGCGAACGTGCCGCTGCCGATGCCGTACACCTCGTCGCCCGGCCGGAACCGGGTGACCGCGGCTCCGACCGAGCTGACCACGCCGGCCAGATCCATTCCGATCACCGGGTTCTTCGGCGCGCGAACGCCGTACCCGGCGAGCCGGATGGGGTACGGAAGTCCGGTCATGAGGTGCCAGACGCCCCGGTCGACCCCGGCTGCGCGGACCTCGACGAGCACCTCGTCGGAAGCGGGCGCGGGGACATCGATCTCGCGGAGCGCGAGCACCTCGCTGTCGCCGTACCGGTCCTGTGTGATGGCAAGCATTCGTGGATCCCCCCTGTTGTACTTACGGCGTAAGCTTACGATGTAAGTTAGAGTCTGTCCATGGCACCGCGGGGAGATCCACTCAATCGGGAGCGTGTACTACGGGCTGCGATCGCGCTCGCCGACCGGGACGGCCTGGACGCGCTGAGCATGCGCAAACTCGGCAACGAACTCGGGATCGAGGCGATGTCGCTCTACAACCACGTGAAGAACAAGAGCGATCTGCTGGACTCGATCGTCGATCTGGTGCTGACGGACATCGAGGTGCCACCGGCCGGGACGCCGTGGAAGGACGCGATGCGGCGGCGGTCGATCTCCGCCCATGGCGTGTTGGTCGCGCATCCGTGGATGGCGCTGCAGATCATGTCCCGGCTCACGATCGGTCCGGGGATGACGAAGTACCTGGACTCGACCCTCGGGCGGCTGCTCGAGGGCGGCTTCACTGTCGAGGGCGCGCTCGACGCCTGGCACACGCTGGACAGCCACCTGTACGGCTTCACTCTGCAGGAGGTGAGCCTGCCGTTCGCGGTCGATGCGGCGCCGGATGTGTCGGCTCAGGTGATGGGCGGGCTGGATCCCGAGCGGTTCCCGCATGTCGTGCGGATCATCACGCACGTGATGCAGTCCGGCCGGGTCGAGGACTTCGAATTCGGCCTCGACCTGGTCCTGGACGGCCTGGAGGCCAAACTCAACGGAAGGTGATCGCCCGCAGCCGACTCGCCTGACGCCGGCTCAGCACGATCGCGGACCGCGCGCCCGGAACCACCTGTCCGGGGTCCTCAGTCGCTCGGGCGAGCAGTTGCGGCCAGCGCCGGCAGTGCTTCTCCATGCTGCTGGTCCGTACGACGCGTCCGCGCGCCCACTGGCCGTCCCGCGCCACCTCACCCGGTACGTCGATCAGGATCAGGTGCAGCGGCAGTCCGGCCCGCCGCGCGCGCCATCCGAGCAACCGCCGTACCCAGGGGCGAGTGGCGCAGTCGTGGATCACCATGGGGCCGCTGTGCATCGCACTGAGCACCTGGACGTAGTAGGTCAGGTGCAGCAGCGGACGCCAGTAGGCATAGGGGACGGGGCCGAGCACTCGCATCCACCGCGCCCGCAACCGCTCGGAGTCGAAGACCTGCACCCCACCGTGGTCCTCACCGTCGGGGTAGAGCCGACGCAGCAGTGTGGTCTTTCCGGCTCCCGGAATCCCGGCCAGCACGACCACAGCGTTCTCTGAGTACCGGATTTCTTCCTCGGCGCCGACGACCGCCAAGTTCATCGTCGCAACCACGTCAGTGCCCTTCCCTAGCCTGCCAGTACTCGGTTAGACGAGCAGGTTCCCCATCTGGCCCCGTGACTGCACTAAGAACTCCCTAGGAGTTCCCTGAGAGGAAGAAAAGTGGACTGGTCCAGCTGGCACGACGACTACGACCGCCCCGGTACGCCGCTCGCCCGGCGACTGGCCGACGTACAGGGGCACGTTCGCACCGCCCTGTCCGAGGCGCCGCCCGGCCCGCTGAGGGTCATCAGCCTGTGCGCGGGTCAAGGCCGGGACCTGATCGAGGCGCTTGCCGACCACCCTCGCCGTACTGACGTGCACGCCCGCCTCGTCGAGTTGGACCCCCGCAATACCGCTGTCGCTACCGCGGCGGTTGAGAGCCTCGGACTCTCCGGCATCGAAGTGGTCACTGGGGACGCGTCGCTCACCGATCAGTACGCCGGGCTGGTGCCGGCCGATCTCGTGCTTGCCTGCGGCATTTTCGGCAACATCTCCGACCGGGATGTCGAGCGCACGATCTCGCTCAGCCCACAGTTCTGCAAACCTGGGACTGTCCTGATCTGGACGCGTCATCGGGAAGCGCCCGACCTGGCTCCCGCGATCTGTGGCTGGTTCGAGTCGGCCGGCTTCGAGCGGCTGTACCTGTCGCCGGCCGATGCCGGCTACGGCGTAGGCGTGCACCGCTACGCCGGGGCCGGGGAGCGTTTGGTGCCGGGCGTCAGCCTCTTCACCTTCGGCTCGGCTCGGTCCTAGCAGCGAACGAACTTGTTCGTAACGAACATGTTCGTTACGGTGGTGGGTATGAACAACACACATCACCCCATTGCGATCATTGGTGCCGGGCTCGGCGGGCTGACGGCTGCGCGCGTCCTGCACGTCAACGGGATCGAGGCGACGCTGTTCGAGCTGGAACCCTCCGCAGAGGCGCGGGTTCAGGGCGGCATGCTCGACATCCACGAGGAGAACGGGCAGTGGGCACTCCACGCCGCGGGCCTGTACGACGACTTCCGCCGGATCATCCACGAGGGTGGCGAGGCCATGCGCCTGGCCGGCCGCGACGGCACGGTCCGCGTCGCGCTGGACGACGACGGCGGCGGTGGTAGGCCGGAGGTGGACCGGGGAGACCTACGCAAGCTGCTGCTGGACTCGCTGCCCGACGGTGCGATCCACTGGGGCAAGAAGGTCACCGGCACGCGGCCGCTGGACGGCGGACGTCACCAGGTGTCCTTCGCCGACGGATCCACCATCACCACCGACCTCCTGATCGGAGCTGACGGCGCATGGTCGCGCGTTCGGCCTCTGGTGTCGGATGCGCTGCCGACGTACACCGGTATCTCGTTCGCCGAGTTCGACCTGCTGGACGCCGACGTGCGGCACCCGCGCAGTGCCGCGGTGATTGGCGACGGCTTCTTCATCTGTCTGGGCGACGAGCGCGGCATTCTCGCGCACCGGGAGACCGACGGCAGCCTGCACGTCTACGCCGGTCTGAAAGTGGACGAGGCATGGCTCGACACTGTCGACCCCGCTGCCGCCAAGGCGACTGTCCTGAGTTACTTCGACGGTTGGGATGAAGGCCTTCGAGAGCTGATCGCGTCGGCCGACGGCTCTGTGGTCCTGCGCCGGATTCACGCGCTGCCGGTCGGGCATCGCTGGGAGCGCACCGCCGGTGTGACGCTGCTGGGCGACGCGGCGCACCTGATGTCACCGTTCGCCGGTGAAGGCGCCAACCTGGCGATGTTCGACGGAGCGGAGGTCGGCCAGGCCATCGCGGCACACCGCAACGACACCGAGGCCGCGCTGACGGCGTACGAGGGCTTTCTCTTCCCACGCGGCGAGGCGAGCGCTGCCGAGTCTGCCGAGAGCCTGCAGAACATGTTTGCGGCGGACGGTCTCGAGCGTCTGACCGAGTTCTTCGCTGGAGCAATACGCTGATCCCATGCCAGCCCTGAGCCGCCGGGAGCGTCCCGCCAAACCTGCACTGACCCGCGAGGGCATCATCGACGCGGCCGTGCGGGTGATGGAGAGCGACGGTCTGCAGCGCGTCACGATGCGCCGCCTCGCGCAGGAGCTGGACACCGGCCCTGCCTCGCTCTACGTGTACGTCGCCAACAGCTACGAGCTGCACGCGGCAATCCTCGACCGGCTGCTGGCACAGGTCGACCTGACAGCTGCCAAGGACGCAGCGGACTGGCGCGAGGCACTGCACGAAGTCCTCGGTAGCTATACCGACCTGCTATTCGCCCATCCCAGCCTGGCCCACTCCGCAGTCCACACACACCCTGACGGGCCCCACTACCTGGCGCTGGTCGACAGCTTGCTCGGACTGCTCGCAGCCGGCCAGGTACCCGCCGGCCAGGCGGCCTGGGGTGTGGACCTGCTGCTCCAGACAGCTACCGCCACGGCCGCCGAGCACGCGAACGACAGCAAGGACGGCAACGCCGAGGCCGCATTCCGACGACTCAATGAAGCAGTCGACAACGCCTCGGCTCAGCAGTTCCCAAACCTGCACGCCCACGGCGTCGACCTGCTCTCCGGTACGCCGTCAGAGCGCCGGCGCTGGGCGTTCGACATGCTCATCAACGGCATCATCGCCACCGCTCGCCCCTGAAAGGGTCGACAGTATGCGGACAGATGTGGTTGTGGTTGGGCTGGGGGCGTTCGGGTCGGCGGCGCTGTGGCGGCTGGCTGCTCGTGGGGTGAAGGTGGTGGGGATCGAGCGGCAGGGGATCGGTCACCCGCTCGGGTCCTCGCACGGGACGACTCGGCTGTTCCGGGTGGCCTGTATGGAGCATCCCGGGCTGACTGCGATCGCGCAGAAGTCGCTGGAGCTGTGGACTGGGCTGGGGGAGCGGACCGGCGAGACGTACGTCCGGCAGACCGGTTCGCTGAACGTCGGTGCGCCCGACAGCAGGCCGGTCAGTGGAGCGCTCAGAGCTGCAACCGAGGCCGGCGCCCCAACCGTCGACCTGTCTCACCACGAGCTGCAGGCGCGCTACCCGCAGTACGGCGGTCTCGTGGCCGGCGACGTCGCCGTGTGGGACCCCGGTGCGGGGATCTGCTTCGCCGAGCCGACCGTCCGCGCCCACGTCACCGAGGCGCGCCGGCTGGGCGCCGAGGTCTATCCGCACACGATGGTGACCGAGATCGAGCCGCGTGCCGGTGAGGTGATCGTGCGGACGCCGACCGCCGAGTTCCACGCCGATCAGGTCGTCGTCTGTGCGGGCGCCTGGCTGGGGTCGCTGTATCCCGAGCTGCCGCTGACACCTCGTCGTACGCCGATGTTCTGGTTCGCGCCGCAGGATCCGAACTCGGAGGCGTTCCGGCTGCCGAACTTCCCCTCGTTCATCTGGGAGCTCGCCGACGGCCGGGGCCTGTGGGGGCACGGCTCCGACGACGGCTTCGGTGTGAAGGTCGGTCTGGAGGGCGGCAGCTCACACGTGACCGGATTCGCGGCCGACGACCTGGACCGCTCGATCCGCCCGATCGAGGACATTGCCGAGCTCGCCGCCGCAGTCGGCCATGCCTTCCCCGGTCTCGACCCGGCGCCCGTCCAGGTCATCCCGTGCATGGTCACCGACTCACCCGACGGACAGTTCCTCGCCGGCCGGTACGGCGACCGCGTGGTGATCGCCGGTGGCGACAGCGGCCACGGATTCAAACACTGCGCCGGACTCGGCGAACTCCTCGCCCAGCAGACGCTGAACGAAACGCCGTACACGGCCATGTCCTTCCTCGATCCGCACCGGACCTTTGGTGCCATAGGTTCCACGCATGACCGTCGACTTGCTGAACCCGAGTGACCTGCCGACCCCCTCGACGTACAGCCATATAGCGATCGCGACCGGCACCAAGCTGGTCTTCATCGCCGGCCAGGAACCGGAAGACCTCCAGGGCGAGCTGGTCGGCCCCGGCGATCTCGCCGTCCAGGCCCGCCTGACCTTCGAGAACCTGGGCCGCGCCCTGGCAGCCGCCGGCGCCCGCCCCGACCAGGTCACCCGCCTCGGCATCTACCTCGTCGGCTACCGCCGCGACTACCAGCCAGTCATCCAGGAAGCCCGCTACGCAGTCTTCGGCGACCACAAGCCAGCCGACGTCATGATCGGCGTCGCAGCCCTGGCCCGCCCCGAGCAGCTGATCGAAGTAGAGGCCACCGCAGTCATCTGACCGCCGAGCGGGTGACCTGGAGCTGCATATTTGCAGGTCAGGGGGTGGTTTGCGCGCCAGGCAGGACTCGAACCTGCGACCAACGGATTAGAAGTCCGACGCTCTATCCAGCTGAGCTACTGGCGCATGCCAGGAAGAGTCTGTCAGATGGGCGGGTGATCGCGCTGCCGGGTTACCGGGTGTGGCGTGCGGAGGGTGGGGAAGTACAGGGTTGTCGTTCCATCCCGGTAACGCCGCGTGGGCGGTTCTGCCCTCGGGTCGGTGATCCAACTAGGCTGCGGGCATGAGTTACCCCTCACCAGGCCCGGCCGGGCCACCGCAGCCCACGGGGGCCTACCCGCCCGGCGGACAGTATCCGCAGCCGAACGTACTCGGGAACCATCCGGTCCCCGGGCAGCGGCGGAACCGGCAGGTGCTGGTCGGCATCGTGGTCGCCGTACTGATGGCGATCGCCGGACTGGCGATCTTCGCGATCGTGGCGGACTCGACCGGTGCCGGCGGATTCACCTGGGGCATGGCGTTCGCGATGGTGCCGGTGATCCCGGTGATCGGGCTGTATCTCTGGCTGGACCGTTACGAACCGGAGCCGACCAAGTACATTCTGTTCGCGCTCTGCTGGGGTGCCTTCATCGCGACGCTGGTCGCGATCTTCATCAACACCGAGGTCGCGAAGCAGCTGGCCGAGACCGGCGCCGGCGGCGACCGGTCGGCCGTCTTCGTCGCTCCGCCGGTGGAGGAGTTCGCCAAGGGCGCCGTCATCCTGCTGCTGGCGCTGGTGCGCCGCAAGGAGTTCGACGGGATCATCGACGGTCTGGTGTACGCCGGGATGGTCGGTGTCGGCTTCGCCTTCACCGAGAACATCCTCTACTACGGCCGCATCTTCAGCGAGCTGTCGCACGAGGCCGGCAGCGACGAGGGTCTGCGCGGCGTTCTTGTCCTCTTTGTCCTGCGCGGCGTGATGTCGCCGTTCGCGCATCCACTCTTCACCTCTTTCACCGCGATCGGGATCGGCATCGCCGTCCGGCACCGCAGTACGGCGGTGCGGTATCTGGCCCCGGTCGTCGGCTACCTGGCCGCCGTACTGGCGCACGCCGCCTGGAACGCCTCGGCGAGCTGGGCCGAGGGCACCGGCTTCCTGGTGGCCTACTTCCTGCTGATGGTGCCGATCTTCATCGGCATGGTGGCGTTCGCGCTGGTGCTGCGGTCGCGCGAAGGCAAGATGATCGCCTCGCGGCTCTACGACTACGTGCGGTTCGGCTGGCTGGTCGCTCCGGAAGTGCCCCTGATCGCGACGATGCGCGGGCGCAAGGCGCTCCGGCAGAACGCTCGCCGGTACGGCGGCCAGGCCGAAGCGGCCGCGAAGGCGTTCCAGCAGAACGCGACCGACCTGGCCTACCTGCGGGACAAGATCGTCCGCCAGGTGATCGGGCCGGAGGCGCTGCAGGACGAGAAGCGGCTGCTCGACGAGCTGCGTGCCCGGCGGGCCAGCGTCCCGTTCCCGCCGATGCCGGCCTTCCCCCAGGCGATGCCGCCCGGTGGACCCGGGATGCCGGGACCGGGAGGTCCAGGTGGTCCCGGGGTGCAGGACGCCCCGATCGGGTACGGCGCACCTCCGGCCGGGCCAGGTGGTTACGGAGCGCCTCAGCCGGGGTATCCCTCGGGGCAACCCGGTTACCCAGCGGGCCAGCCCGGTTACCCACCGGGACCCCCTGGTTCGCAAGGATCGCCGGGAGGATACGGTCCGTATCCACCATCGCAGTGACTGCCACCCGTCCACGCCGCCAAACGGGGATGACGATGACTTTGCTTCTGTGCTGTCCGACCGGGCACTCTGTGCTCGTGGACGGACGCTGTGGCTGACATGAAGTCAGCAGCTGGTGAAGGTCCGGAGCCACAGGTTCCGGGCCGGGACCAGCCTGCCCAGGAGCTGGCCAACCTGATCGCGCAGTCCGAGGCCGGTGCCAAGGGCAAAGGCTTCTGGCGCCGTCGCCGGCGCAAGAACACCACCCCCGAGCCTCCCACCGGTGCGTCCCAGGAGGCCACCGAGGCTGCGCCTGCGGAGTCGAAGGTCGCCGCGCCTGCGACGGTCGAGTCCGCAGAGGCTGCCGACGAGTCGACCGGAACGCCCGACGCGGCGACCGATGAGTCTGTGGCGGCTGCTGAGGCGTCGACTGGTGAGTCGGCCGAGTCTGGTACGGCGATGCCGGGGGAGACGGCCGAGTCTGCCGAGTCCACTGAGGCGGCGCCCGGGAAGTCGGCGGAGGCTGCCGAGGACGAGAGCAGCGCATCCGGGGATGCTGAGGCTGCGAGCGGTGCGGATGCGAAGGCTGATGCGGCTGGTGCAGAGACATCTGCCGAGCCGGCGGATGCTGCAGCCGAGGATGACGCCGACCTGGCTCCTGGCGACAGCTCTGCGAAGGCGGCTGAGGTGAGCTCCACCGAAGGTGCCGAGACCGGCGATTCGAAGGACGGCAGCTCCGCCGAGGACGCCGCCGAGAGCGTGGATGACGTTGAGAGCGCCGGCAGCGCGGACGCGGCAGTGGCTGCGGAGGCCGGCGAGGGTGTGGCGGAGAAGGTTGAGCGGCCGCGGCCGACTGTTGGTGTGGTGTACGAGCCGGACGAGTCTCCGGACGGGTTCCCGCTTGAGTACGGCAACATCATTGTCGGGCTTCCCAAACAGGCTGACGGGTCGTCGGTCGAGATCGACGAGGCGAGGGCGTACGCCGAAGAGCTAGCCGCCGTCGAATCCGCTGGCCTGGAGTCGGCGCAAACCGAGGATGAGCTCGAGGAGCCGACCGAGCAGGCTGCAGCTGAGGAGCCTGGCGAAGAGGTTGCGGAGACTGCCTCGGAGGAATCTGCCGAGGACACGGAGCCCGAGGTCGAGCAGCCGTCGGACGAGGCCGAGTCGCCCGAGGCCGAGCAAGCGGCGGACGAGGCCGAGACGCCCGACGTACCGGTGGATGCGGTCGACGAGGCCGAGACGCCCGACGTACCGGTGGATGCGGTCGACGAGGAATCGGTTGAGTCGGACTCCGATGACGAGTCTGCGGATGACGTCGTGGAGCCGGCAGCCGAGGAGCCTGCGGCCGAGGAGTCGGCTGAGGCGACTGCGGTTGCCGAGGAGGCTGTTGAGGGCGACTCGGGTGACGAGGTCGCGGAGACCGCTGCGGATGAACCTGCAGAGGATGTAGCTGACGACGTACAGGTTGAGCAGGCTTCCGCCGAAGAGGCAGACGAAGATGACGAGTCTGCGGAGCCGGTTGAGGTTGAGCTGACTGCGGAGGAGCTGGCGGAGCGGTTGGCGGCCGAGCAGGCTGCGATGGTTCTGATCACCTCGCTGATGAAGCTGCGTGGTGCGCTGGCTGGGAGCCGGTTGCCGCTGGACGTTGTGGGGGCCGATGAGGCCCGGCAGCAGCAGAAGGCGATGCTGGATCAGCTGGACGACTACATCCTGCCGCGGCTCGTGCAGTTGGAAGCGCCGATTCTGGCTGTGGTGGGTGGGTCCACCGGTGCAGGCAAGTCGACGCTGGTGAACTCCGTGATCGGGAAGGTCGTCAGCGAGCCGGGTGTGCTGCGGCCGACGACGCGGTCGCCGGTACTGATCCATCACCCGGCGGACGCGGATTGGTTCATCGGAGACCGGGTGCTGCCGGGCATGGCGAGGACGACCGCGGAGAGCCCGGGTGGCATGGAAGACCCGGGCCAGCTGCGGCTGGTTGCGTCCGACACCGTGCCGCGCGGCCTCGCAGTCCTGGACGCACCGGACATCGACTCGGTCGTCGAGGCGAACCGCGACCTGGCCACGCAGTTGCTCGCGGCTGCCGACCTCTGGTTGTTCGTCACGACGGCGGCCCGCTACTCGGATGCGGTTCCGTGGGAGTTCCTGCAGAGCGCGTCGGATCGCAGTACGGCGGTGGCCGTCGTACTGGACCGGGCACCGGCGGAGACGATCGACGACATCACCGGGCACCTGGCGCAGATGCTGCTGGAGCGTGGGCTCGGCGACTCACCGCTGTTCTCGATCCGGGAGACGGTTGTCGACGGCAACGGAATGCTGCCGGACGAGGCTGTTGCCTCGATCAAGGACTGGCTGGTCGACCTGGCCGCCGACGCCGAGTCGCGCGCGGCGGTCGTGCGCCGGACGCTTCATGGCGCGGTCACCGGCATGGTGAAGACGACGCCGCCGTTCGCGGCCGCAGTGCGGGCCCAGGGTGACACCGCGGCCGAACTGCGCTCGAGCGTCGAGGCTGCCTACGACCAGGCGGTCAAGGACATTGCGACCTCGACCCAGGACGCGACGCTGTTGCGCGGCGAGGTGCTGGCCCGGTGGCAGGAGTTCGTCGGGACCGGCGAGCTGCTGAAGGGTCTGCAAGGCAACTCGGGCAAGCTGCGCGAGAAGGTGAAGAAGTCGATCGCCACGGCGCCGGCCCCGACGCGCGATCTGAACGACGCGATCGAGTCCGGGTTGTCCTCGTTGCTGATCGAGCAGGCCGAGGTGGCTGCTGAACGCGCGGAGAAGATCTGGCAGGCGACACCCGCCGGACGCCAACTGCTCGCGGTGGCCCGGTCCACCACCGACCCTGATGCTGAGCCGAGCACGGATCCCGAGGCGGACACGTCGGCCGACGACGAGATCGCCCTCGGAGCGATGTCTCCGGAGTTCCGGGCGAAGGCCGAGCGGGCTGTCCGTGAGTGGCAGGCCGGTGTGCTCGATCTGGTCCGCGAGGTCGGGACCGAGAAGCGGCTGGCGGCACGCATCCTGGACGCCGGGGTGAACGGGCTGTCGTTGTCGGTCATGGTGGTCCTGTTTGCCGAGAACGCGGGCATTCCGACCGGTGCCGAGGCGAGTATCGGGGTCGGTAGCGCGGTCGTCGGGCAGAAGCTGCTGACTGCGGTCTTCGGCGACGCGGCGGTTCAGACCCTGATGTCGAAGGCACGCGCGGATCTTGACGGTAAGGTTCATGCCTTGATGGATGCCGAATTCGCCCGGTATCTGGCTGTCCTCGACCAGCATCCGGTCGATCCCGAGGCTGCCAGGCAACTGACCGAGGCCGCGCGCGCGGTGGAGGACTGCACGTGACGGAAACGACGGAGACGGTCAAAGGCCCGGTACGGGGTGCGACCGACGTCCTGACCAAGATCGACGCACTCGAGAAGGCTTCGGCCGCCGGCCAGGGCCGGCTCGATCCGGTGATCCTGTCGGAGGCCAACCAGATCGTCGACCGGGCCGGGCAACGGCTGCGGATGTCGGGCGAGCTGACCGTGGTCGCGCTGGCCGGTGCCACCGGCTCCGGGAAGTCGTCGCTGTTCAACGCGATGACCGGCCTGGACCTGGCCGCGATCGGGACCCGCCGCCCGACCAGCTCGATGCCGCTGGCCTGTGTCTGGGGTGAGGAGCCGGCCGGTGAGGTGCTGAACTGGCTGGGTATCCCGCGCCGGCACCAGGTGCAGCACCGCAGCTCGCTGGAGGACGCGCAGTCGGAGGACCTCGACGGCCTGATCCTGCTCGACCTGCCCGACCACGACTCGATCGAGGTCGAGCACCGGTTGATCGTCGACCGCCTGGTCGAACTGGTCGACATGCTGGTCTGGGTGGTCGATCCGCAGAAGTACGCCGACGCGGCCCTGCACGACCGCTACATCAAGCCCTATGCCTCGCACTCCGGGGTGATGGTCTTCGCGCTGAACCACGTCGACAAGCTCACCCCAGACCAGCGGAAGAGCTGCCTGAACGACCTCGAGCGACTGCTGAAGACCGACGGCCTGAAGGCGCCGACGGTCGTCGCGACCTCGGCGGTCAGTGGCGACGGACTCGACGAGGTGCGCGGCCTGCTGGTCAAGCGGGTCAGCAACAAGCGCTCGGCCCGGGAGCGGCTCGCTGCCGATGTGGATCGCGTCGCGGACCGGATGGCGAAGCAGTGCGGCACGGCCAAGACGCCGGAGATCGCCGAGGCTGAGGTCACCGAGCTGGTCGAGGCGCTCTCGGATGCGAGTGGTCTGCCGGTCGTGGTCGACGCTGTCCGCCGGTCCTACCTGCAGCGTGCCCAGGCCGCGACCGGGTGGCCGTTGACGAAGTGGATCGGCCGGTTCCGCCCGGATCCGCTCCGTGGACTGCAGCTCGACGAGGTCTCCCGCCAGCAGGGCAAGGCGTTGCGCAAGTCCGCGACGAGCGAGGTCGCGAGTGCGCGGATCTCGTTGCCTGCGGCAACACCGGTCCAGCGGGCCCGGATGGACAGCGCGGTGCGCACGATCACCGACCGCGCGTCGGCCGGTCTGTCGCGACCCTGGGCCGACTCCGTCCGGACCCAGATCCGGCGTCGTGAGGAGTCGCTCGGCGACGAACTCGACCAGGCCGTGGCCCGGACCGACCTCGGCAACACCACCAACCCGGGTTGGTGGGCTGCTGCGAAGTTCGTCCAGTGGTTGCTGTTCCTGGTGGCACTCGGTGGTGCGGCCTGGCTGCTCGCAGCCCTGGTCGCACGGATCGCCGACGCCGGCGAGGTGCCATTGCCGGGTGCGGGCGGAATCGCCTACGCGTGGATCATGCTGGTCGGTGGTGCAGCTCTCGGCCTAGGCCTCGCGGTGCTCTGCCGGCTGGCAGCCGTCAGTGGTGCTGCGCGACGGGCCCGGGCAGCCGAGCAGGCGCTGCGCAGCGAACTCGAGAAGGTTGCCGACAGCCACGTCGTAGCACCGGCCCGGGCCGAGCTCGAGGCCTACAGCACCTGCCGCGACACCCTCGCCATCGCCCGGGGCTAACCAGCCACGGCCCGAGCGTGAGGGGCGTGGGGGTGCACCTCGTCCAGACCGACGAAGAATCTTCGGACGTCTTCGGCGAGGAGCTCCGGCACCTCCATTGCGGCGAAATGACCACCGCGTTCGAACTCGGACCAGTGCCTGACGTCGTACAGCCGCTCGGCCAGTGGTCGGACCGACTGGGTGATGTCATGCGCGAACACCGCGACTCCCAACGGCACTGGGCAGGTCTGAGCCCGCCGTGGCGCATCGTGGTGCAGTCGCGCGGATGAGGCAGCTGTGGCGGTCAGCCAGTACAACGAGATGCCGGTGAGCAGTTGCTCGTCGGTGATCTGCGAGCGAGGGTCCGTCCACTGCGCGAATCGCTCCGCGATCCAGGCCAGCTGGCCGATCGGCGAATCGGTCAGTGCATACCCGATGGTCTGCGGGGTCAGAGCTTGCAGCGCCTGGTACGGCGGCCTGTTCGCCATCAGGTGCCGGATCTTGTCCAGGCGGGCCTCGTCTTCGTCGGACAGGTCAAGACCAGCCTCCGGATCCGGCCGCGTCGGAAGGTAGTTCACATGCACTCCGGCAACCCGGTCGGGTGCCACCGCTCCGAGCGCCATCGAGATCCCCGAGCCGAAGTCGCCGCCCTGCGCGCCGTAGCGCTCGTACCCGAGGCGGCGCATCAGCTCGGCCCACGCCTTCGCGATCCGGTCGACGTCCCAGCCGCGCTCATGTGTCGGCCCGGAGAATCCGTACCCCGGGATCGACGGAATCACCAGATGGAAGTCGCGGGACAGCGGCTCGATCACGTCGAGGAATTCCAGGAACGAACCGGGCCAGCCGTGGGTGAGGATCAGCGCGAACGCATCCGGTCGTGCGGATCTGACATGGACGAAGTGGATGGTCTGGTTGTCGATCTCGGTGCTGAAGTGTGGCAGTTCGTTGAGTCTGGCCTCGTGTTTGCGCCAGTCGAACCCGGAGCTCCAGTAGTCGGCCAGCTCTTTGAGCCGGGCCAGCGGGAAGCCGTAGTCGGATCCGGCATCGGTCACTTCGTTCGGCCAGCGGGTGCGGGCCAGCCGGTCGGCCAGGTCGTCGAGGTCGGCTTGGGGGATATCGATGCGGAACGGCTCGATCATGGTGCAACTCCCGGACAATCGGTGAGCAGAGAACGTTAGGGGATCTAACGTTAGGACGCCTAACGGTAACATGATCGTTGGTCGACCGAACGATTCGCTAGACTTCCCGGATGGAAGACCCTGAGAACGTGGCTGCCAGGTGGGCGGGCATGCCCAGCTGGCTACTCGGTCAGACTGCTCAGCACGCCGGCCGGCTGGTGGTCGACGGCTTCTCGTCCGTCGGTGCGCGCGGATACCACTACCGGGTGCTGGCAACACTGGAGGACTTCGGCCCGGCCAGTCAGGCGACGCTGGGACGCCGGAGCGGTATTCACCTGAGTGACATGGTCGCGACGGTGAACGAGTTGGCCGAACTCGCGTTCGTCGAGCGGGCCGCGGATCCTGCCGATCGCCGACGCAATGTCATCTCGCTGACGAAAGCGGGCAAGCGGCAGTTGCGGCGGTTGGAGAATCGGCTGGCGGCCAGCCAGGACGAACTGCTCGCCCCGCTGTCCCCGGAGGAGCGAGCGAGTTTGACCGGACTCTTGGCGACGCTGCTCGACCACCACAACCGGCGAGCCGGGATCCCGGAGGAACGCTGGCGCTGACCGCAAGTCGCGGGGGCAATCCCAAGGCCGGTTGGTTCAGCGTTCTCCACACGAGCTGGTACGACGTTGTGCACGGTTCAGCCATGCGCGTGGCCCGAATGTGGTTGAGGGGTGCCCAAGGTGAGCGGGCCGGGCGACGTTGAGCACGGTTCAACCGTTTCGGCAGGGTGCGAGATGGTTGATGGGTGCTCATGGTTGCCGGGCTGTGGCTGGGGATGTTGAGGTTCCGTCGTCTGACAGGTGACCCGTTGCTGGAGGGTGGGGTGGGGTGGATGTTGGCCCCTGCTCGGCCCATGTTCCTCCCCAAACCGGTTTGGGGAGGGCTGGCACCGGCCGCGAGGCTGTCTCTTATA
>NZ_SMKA01000208.1 GCF_004348455.1 Kribbella albertanoniae | reverse complement strand
GGGTGAGGTTGTAGGTGGTGGTGGCTGTGGTGGTGAAGGTGGCTTGGCGTTCGGTGGGGGTTAGGTGGGTGGTGAGGGTTTCGGCTGTTGCTACGACGGTTGGGTAGTCGGCGGCCAGGAGGCAGACGGGCCAGTCGGAGCCGAACATGACGCGGTCGGGGGTGAAGGCTTCCAGGACTACGTCGGTGTAGGGCTTGAGGTCGGCGGGCGTCCAGGTGGACCAGTCGGCCTCGGTGACCAGGCCGGAGAGTTTGCAGGTGACGTTGGGGAGGGCGGCCAGGGCGCGGAGGTCGGTGGCCCAGGGGTCTAGTGGGCCACCGACTGCGGGTTTGGAGATGTGGTCGAGGACGAAGGTCAAGTGTGGGAGCGCCTGCGCGGTGCGGATTGCGGCTGGGAGGTGTGGGGTTCTGGTGAGCAGGTCGTAGACGAGGCCGGCGTCGGCCACGGCGGCCAAACCGCGCTGTACGTCGGGACGCAGTAGCCACTCGAGATCCGGCTCGTCGTGGACCTGGTGCCGGATGCCCTTCAGATAGCCACCGTCAGGCCGGGCCTGGAGCTTGGCCAGTACCTCGGCGACATCAGGCGCGGTCAGATCCACCCAGCCAACCACACCGGCGACAAGATCATTGCTGGCAGCAACTTCTAGGAACTCGACGGTTTCCTGCAGCAAGCTGGCAGTCTGGACCAGGACGGTGGCGGTGATGTCGGCAGCGGCGGCCAGCGGGACGAGGTCGTCGATACCGAAGGTGCGGTGGATCGGCTCGAGGCCGGGGCCTGCCAGCCAGCTGTGCTCGTGGGCGGACAGGTCCCACACGTGGTGGTGGGCGTCGACTCTGCTCATGCCGCTCCAAGGGTTGAGGGGGTCGCGTGGATGAGGCGGATGACCTGCTGGCTCATCTGGTCGTAGTCGTGGGTGTTCGGGAGCTCGCCCTGGATGCGGTGGTCGCGCATCACCACCACGCGGTCGGCGAGGGTGATCATCTCGGGGAGGTCGGAGGTGATCAGGAGGATGGCCAGGCCGTTGGCGGCGAGATCCCAGATGAGCGTGTGGAAGGCGTCCTTGGTGCGGACGTCGATACCGACCGTGGGCTCGTCGATGATCAGGATCTCGGTCTGGGCGGCCAGCCACTTGGCCAGCGAGACCTTCTGCTGGTTGCCACCGGAGAGCGTGCCGGCGTGCTGGGACGGCGAGGCGATCCGGATGCCGAGCTGCTCGACGTACGACTTGACCATCTCGGTCTCGGACTTGGCCGGGACATAGCCGAGGAATTTGCGAAGGCGGTCCCAGATCGTGACGGCGATGTTCCGTGCGACCGACTGCTCGAGGAACACACCCTCTTCCTTGCGGTTCTCGGTGACGTAGCCGATCTTGTGGTTGCGCAGCGCATCGCGGACCGTGCGGATCTTCACCGCCTGACCGCGCACCAGGACCTCACCGGCGGTGATCCGGTCGAGACCGAGCAAGGCCTTGGCCAGCTCACTCCGGCCGGCGCCGACCAGACCGTACAGCCCGACGATCTCACCGGGGCGGACGGTGAGATCCACCTCCGAGTGACCGGTCGCCGTACCGACGCCGCGGAGCTCCAGGATCGGAGCGACCGAGGTGTCCACGGTCCGGTCGGGCAGGTTGAGTGCTTCGTGGACCCGGCCGACCATCAGGTCGACCACTTGGTCACGCGTGAGCTCGGACAGCGCACCGCCGGACAGCACCGAGGCGCCGTCGCGCAGGACAGTGACCGTGTCACAGATCTGGAAGACCTCCTCCAGCTTGTGGCTGACGAACAGCACGGCGCGTCCGTCGTCCTTCAGCTTCTCCACAACACGGAACAGCAACGCAGCCTCGTTCGGCGTGATTGACGCGGTGGGCTCGTCGAGCAGTAGCACCCGGCTCTCCACCGACAACGCCTTCGCGATCTCGACCAACTGCGCCTGCGCGACCGACAGCTCGGTCACCGGCTGATCCGGATCGATGTCGAGCTCGAGCTCGGCAAGCCAGCGCAAGGCCTCGGACCGGATCGCGGCCCGGTCGATCAGACCGCGGGAGGTCGGCAGCTTCTGGAGCATGATGTTCTCCCCGACCGTGAAGCCGGGGATCAGGTTGCGCTCCTGGTGGACGACACCGATCCCGGCCGAGGCCGACTCGTGCGGCGATCCGAAGGACACCTCGCGCCCGTCGAGCAGCAACCGGCCGCCGTCGGGGCGATAGAGCCCGGTGACGACCTTGATCAGCGTCGACTTGCCGGCGCCGTTCTCGCCCAGCAAGGCATGGACCGAGCCCGCCTCGAGGGACAGCGTGACACCGTCCAGCGCGCGGACGCCGGGGAAGACCTTCACGATCTCCGAAGCCTGGAACAGCGTCATGACACACCTCCGGCCACCGCCACGTCGGGCGATTTCACCACCGAGCGTCTCTCCTGCCGACGAGTCCGGACCTGTCCGAGCACGACCGAGCCGAGGACGACGGCGCCGACCACGAAGTTCACCCAGGAAGGTTCGAGGGAGAACTCGGCCCGCGCGGTGTCCACGAAGCGCACGATGAAGGCCGCCAGCACGGTCCCCAGCACGACAGCCGATCCGCCCGTCAGCAATGCACCACCGATGATCGGCGCCGCGAACGAAGGCAGCAGCCAGTCACCGCCGATGCTCTTGTTCACACCGGGAGACGAAGCGACGGTGAGAATCGCGGCCACACCCAGGATCGCCCCGGACAACGTGTGCGCGACGATCACCGAGCGGTCGTTCGAGATCCCGGACAGGCGAGCTGCGATCGGATTCCCACCGGAGGCGAGCAACTGCCGGCCGGGCACCGTCCGCTTCAGCATCACCGCGAGCAGCCCGGCCACGATCAGCGCCACGACGAAGATCCACGGAATGACGCCGAACAGCGCCGCCGCCCCGAAGGTCTTCAGCCCTTGTGGATACGCATCGACGGTCCGCGTCCCGACCAGCCGATACTGCACGCCGAGCAGGATCGTCATCGTCGCCAGCGTGACGATGAACCCGTTGATCCGGGTCAGCACCACGAGGACGCCGTTCAGCAGACCCACGATCCCCGCGAGCAGGAAACCGATCAGCAGCGCCAACGGAACCGATACGCCGTGATCGGCCATCAGCACGCCCATTGCCGCCGCCGCGAATCCACCGATCGCGCCGACGGCGAGGTTGAGTTGACCCACCGCGAGAACCACCATTTGAGCCAATCCGATCAGGATCGGCACGGCAAGGAACTGAAGTAGCACTCTTAAGGAATTCGCTGCGAGCAGGTCACCGCCGGAGGCGATCACCAACCCGATGAAGAACACGATGCCGATGACAAGCAACGTCATCTCGGTCGATCGGGCGAAGCGCTTCATTGTCGTCGCACCTCCTGCCGCTCGGACAGCACTGTTCGGACCCGGTCGGTGGACAGTGCCACGAGCAGGATCAGGCCGAGGTAGATGTTCAGGCTCTCCAGACCGACACCGAGCAGGTCGAGACCCTTGCGGATCACCGAAGTGAGCGCCGTACCGATCAAAGTGCCCCAGATCGACACGAAGCCGCCCGCCAGCAAGGTGCCGCCGAGAATCGGCCCGAGGAACGACGGCAGCATGAACTCCTCGCCGATCGTGGCCTTGATCGAGCCGGTCGAGACAGCCAGCATGAACCCGGCCAGCGCGGCCAGGCAGCCGGACATCGCGTGCGCGGTGATCACCCGGCGCGCAGTCGGGATCCCGGACAGCTCAGCAGCCTTGACCGATGAGCCGGTCATCAACAGCTCACGACCGAGCCGCGTCCGCGCGTAGATCCAGCCGACAACTGCCATGGCGACCACAGCGAAGAGAGCCAGCTGCGGTACGGCGGGCGACCCGCACACGTTGCCGACACACACGTCCGCCAGCGAGTAGTTCCGCAGCTCTCGCATCCCCGGTGGCTTGGTCACGAACGCCGCATTGTCGGTCAGACCGGTGTACACGAGCGGGATGAGACCCAGCAGCAGGAAGTCCAGTGCCAACGTCACGACGAACGAGTTGACCCCGGTCCGCGCGATCACCCAGCCGGCCAACGCACCGATCGCCGTACCGGCCACCAGCCCCACCAGGAGACCGGAGTACAAGGTGAGGTGGAACAGGTCGTACGAGATGCCGGTGAGCATCATCGAGAACGCAGCCATCCGGCCGACCGCCAGGTTCATGTGCCCGATCGACAGCACACACAGCTGCGCGAGCCCGACCACCGTGAACATCGCGATGTCACGCAGCAGCGGGAAGATCACCAGCTGCTGGTTGTAGAACGCGGGCCGCAGGATGCCGAACAGCACACCTAGCAGTACGACGAGCACGAGCAACCCGATCCGCTGGTTGGCCCACCAGGGCGCGCCGCGCGGCGGCTTCTCGATCGGCGCGTCCTCCTGGAGCGCCTGCGTCGCAGTCTCCGACACCGGCGCGGTCATGAGACACGCCGGTCGTCGATGGCGTCAGAATCCCAGTCAATGCCCAGCCCCGGTACGTCGGGCGCTACCGCATGCCCGTCCACCACGGGCATCTCCGACCGCGTAATCGCCCTCAGCTGCGGGATGTGCTCGACGTACCGGCCGTTCGGTACGGCGGCGGTCAGGCTGACGTGGATCTCCATCAAGAAGTGCGGGCAGACCTCGAGGTTGAACGCCTCAGCCAGATGCGCGACCTTCAACCACGGAGTGATCCCACCGACCCGTGCCACGTCCACCTGCACGATTCCGGCCGCCCCGGCAGCGACGTACTCACGGAACTGCGATACGGAGTACAGGGACTCACCCACGGCAATCGGAATCGACGTAGCCGCGGCCAACCGCACATGCCCGGTCAGATCGTCAGCCGGCAACGGCTCCTCGAACCAGGACAGGTCCACCACCTCAAAAGCAGCAGCCCGCCGCTTGGCCTCGGCGTACGTCATCGACTGGTTCGCATCGACCATGATGTCCAGAGAAGGACCAACTGCATCCCGTACGGCGCGCAGTCGCTCCAGGTCCTCGTGAACCCGCGGCTTACCCACCTTGAGCTTCACGCCGGGCCAACCGGCCTTCTGCGACGCCAGGGCCCCCGCAACGAGCTCATCCGTGGTCAGGTGCAGCCAGCCACCCTCGGTGTCGTACAAAGGCACCTGCTGCCGATACCCACCGGCCAACCGCCACAGCGGCTCAGCAGCCCGCAGACACCGCAGGTCCCACAGCGCAGTGTCGACAGCGGCCAGCGCCAGCGAGGTGATCGCACCGACCGTGGTGGCGTGCGTCGACCAGAACAGGTCCGACCACACCGCTTCGACGTTCCGGGCGTCCTTCCCGATCAGTCGCGGCAACAGATGGTCCCGCAGCAACGCCAGTACGGCGGTTCCGCCCGTACCGATCGTGTACGAGTACCCCAGCCCGCTCAGCCCGTCAGCCGTCTCCAGCGCGACGAACACGGTCTCCTGCTTGAGAAACGACTGCACGGCATCCGTGCGTACCGTCTCGACCTCCAGATCGACCAGGTACGCCGTTGCCTGGGTGATAGCGCTCACTGGCAGCTCAGCTGCTTCTCGAACTCGGTCTTCAGGGCCGTCGTCTTCGCCTTGCGCTCTTCGTCGTACGTGTCGACGTTGGTCTTGGTGACGACGAACGAACCCGAGTCCACGATCACGCCGGGCGTCTTCATCGTGCACTGCTTGGACTGCAGCAGCGCGAGCAGCCAGCCACCAATGTAGGCCTGGCCGGTCGGGTTCTGGGTGACGGTCGCGGCCACCCCACCGGACTTGATGCCGGACAGGATCTTCGCGTCGTCGTCGATCGCGACGACCTTGATCGGAAGCTTGCTGGAGGCAACTCCGTCGGCCGCGGCGACGGCCGGGTTGTACGCGGTGGTGACGATGCCCTTGATCTCCTTGCCCTTGGAGGCAAGCAGGTCGGCGACCGCCTTCTGCGCGGTGGAGAGGTCCTTGTCGATATCGGTGATCACCGGCAGTTCGGTGACCTTGCCGTTCGTCTCGGCGATCGCCTTCTTCACCCCGGCGATCCGGCGCTGGGTGTTGGAGTCGACGTTGTTACCAGTCAGGTGCACGATCGCACCCTCGCCGCCGATCGCCTCGATGGTGGCCTTGGCCGCCTTGTACGCCGCCGCCTCGACATCGGTGGACAGGCAGAAGTCGGCCGCGTTCGTGTCCCCGGCCGGGCAGGAGGCGAGCGAACCGACCGCGAACCCCTTGGCCTTCAGGTCCTCGAACGTCGAGTTGATATCGGTCGGCGACACGCCGAAGATGCCGAACGCGTTGTAGCCCTGGGCGGCCAGTGAGTTGATCACGTTGTTCTGCTTGCCCTGGTCCCACTCGCCGGTCTCGTTGAAGGTGGCGTCACCGAGTTTGAAGTCGGCCTTGTCGACGGCGGCGACCGTCTTCCACGGCTGGAAATAGGGGTGTGCACCACCCGGGATCAGCGCTAGCTTGACCTGGGAGCCGTCCTTGAGGGTGACCGGACCCGCACTGGTCCCGGTCGAGGCATCGTCCTTGGGGGCGCCGCCGGACGCGGAGTCGGCGGGCTTGGTCGTGCAACCGGTCGCGACGAGGGCGACAGCGGCCAGACAGAGGGCGGTTCGGCGCAGGACGACGGTCATGGGCGGGCTCCAGATCCTATAGGATATTGCCAACCTGATGCTGCCGCCTCACACTGGAGCCGTCAAGACTCGTCGAGGTAACGATGCCGAGTCGGGCAGAATAGGGTCCTTCGGGAGGAGCGACTGTGACGGATGCGCATGTGGGTCTGGCGGGGCAGCTGGCCCGCTTGCCCCAGCGACAGGTGCTGAGTGACGACGTCTACGAGACCGTCAAGGGCCTGATCATGGACAGCGTGGTCGAGCCGGGCACCCGGTTGAACATCGACGCCCTGACCCGTGAGCTCGGCATCTCACAGACGCCGATCCGGGAGTCGCTGGCCCGGCTGGAGTCCGACGGTCTGGTGATCAAGGAGCCGCTGCGCGGTTACCGGGTCTCGTCCAGGCTGAGCCGGCCCGAGTTCGAGGACCTGTTCGAGTTCCGGCTGCACATCGAGCCCTGGGCCGCCGGTCGGGCCGCCGAGCGGGCCGGCACCGAGGACCTCGTCCGGCTGAAGGACGAGATGCTGAGCTACACCGACGTACCGGACCGTCCGGCGTACGAGAGCTACCGCGCGATGGCAGCGCACGACCAGCGCTTCCACGACCTGGTGCTGGAGCTGTCCGGCAACGAGACCGCGCGGCTGTCCTTCGCCCGCACACACTGCCACCTGCACCTCTTCCGGCTGTACTACGGCGGTGGGATCGCGACAAAGGCGTTGCGGGAGCACAAGACCGTCGTGGCCGCCGTCCGCAAGGGCGACCCGGTGGAGGCGGCCGCAGCGATGCGGGCGCACATCGAGGCGTCCCGTGAGCGGTTGCGACCGATGTTCGACCAAGAGTGATTCCGTCCTGACGACACTGGAGACACCTGTGGAACTGCTGCGCCTCGGCGCGGTCGGCGAGGAGCGCCCGTATGTGCGCGCCACCGACGGCACCGTCTACGACCTGAGCCCGCTCACTGCCGACATCGACGGCGCCTTCCTGGCCGCCGACGGCATCGCCCGGACCCGCGCCGCACTGGACGCCGGTGAGCTGACTGCAGCCTCCGCGGACGGCCTGCGGGTCGGTGCGCCGATCGCGCACCCGGGTGCGGTCGTCTGCATCGGCATGAACTACGCCGCCCACGCGGCCGAGTCCGGCTCGGAGCCGCCGAAGCAGCCGATCGTGTTCTTCAAGCACCCGAACACGGTCGTCGGCCCGTACGACGAGGTCCTGGTTCCGCGCGGTTCGGCCAAGACCGACTGGGAGGT
Source organism: Kribbella albertanoniae (assembly GCF_004348455.1). Taxonomy (GTDB): domain Bacteria; phylum Actinomycetota; class Actinomycetes; order Propionibacteriales; family Kribbellaceae; genus Kribbella; species Kribbella albertanoniae. The sequence continues at coordinate 9,349 of NZ_SMKA01000208.1, read as the reverse complement.
GGAGCTAGCCGTCGTCATCGGCAAGACCGCCCGTTACGTCGAGACCGACGAGGAGGCACTCGCCTGCGTCGCCGGGTACGCCGTCTCGAACGACGTCTCCGAGCGTGCCTTCCAGATCGAGGAGTCGGGCGGCCAGTGGTCGAAGGGCAAGTGCTGTGAGACCTTCAACCCGCTCGGCCCGGGCCTGGTCCCGGCCGACGAGGTCGACCCGCAGAACCTCGACCTCAAGTCCTGGGTGAACGGCGAGATCCGGCAGGACTCGAACACCCGCGACATGGTCTTCTCCGTCGCCGCGCTGATCCGCGACGTCTCGCAGTACATGGTGCTCAGCCCCGGCGACATCCTGAACACCGGCACCCCGCAGGGCGTCGCCCTCTCCGGCCGCTTCCCGTACCTGTCACCGGGTGACGTGATGGAGCTCGAGATCCAGGGTCTCGGCAAGCAGAAGCAGGCGCTGGGCAAGGCCTGAACCCACTCGGTCGACACAGTCTGTCGGCGCGGCCTTCTAGGGTCGCGCCATGACAGAAATTCTGGGGCGAATCCGGGAGTCGTACAACACGGTGGCGATGTCGTACGCCGAGCGCGTGGTCGACGGTCCCGAGTGGGAGATCGAGGGATTCGACCTGGTCACCAAGCTGGCGGACGGCCGCCCGGTCCTCGATGCCGGGTGCGGGCCAGGGCGGACGACCGGGTTACTCGCGGCCCGCGGGCCGGTCATCGGGCTCGATCTCTCCCCCGGCATGATCGCCGTCGCCCGGCGCGATCACCCCGAGGTCGACTTCCGCGTCGGCTCGATGACCGCACTCGAGTTCGCCGACGGGTCGTTCGGCGGGGTGGTGACCTGGTGGTCGATCATCCATCTGCCGCGCGACGTCGTACCGCAGGCGCTGGCCGAGTTCCACCGCGTGCTCGCGCCTGGTGGAGTGCTCTTGATGGGCTTCCACGTCGGCACGGAGTCGAACCACAAGACGTCCGGGTACGGCGACCTCCCGATGGACATCTGGGTGCATCGCTGGCTGCCGGAGCAGTTGACCGAACTGGCGGTCGCGGCGGGGTTCACGCCGTACCAGGACGCGGAAAATCCCGAAGACCGGCTGGTGTTCCGGAAGTAGGGTCGGGAAATGACTTCTCGCGTGCGGACCGTGACCTTCGACAGCCACAACCCCTACGAACTGGCCGGCTTCTGGCTCCAGGTGCTGCGCACCGAGCGCCCCGACGACGACCACCCGGGCGACCCCTACGCGAGCGTCCCGACCGAGTCGATGACCCTGCTGTTCGAGCAGAACAACGACGGCAAGGCCGGCAAGAACCGCCTGCACCTCGACCTGGAGCCCGACGGCCCCCGAGACGAAGAGGTCGCCTGGCTCCTCACCCTCGGCGCCACCATCGGCACCGACCACCGCAACCCCGACGGCACCGGCTGGGTCATCATGCACGACCCCGAAGGCAACGAGTTCTGCGTCCTCCGAAGCGCCGCCGAACGAGCCGCAACCAGCTGACTATGCAGAGCAGGCGAGAACGCCCGGTACACCGACTGATAGGCGCGACTAGACCGAGTTCAGGCAGATCGGGATCGCGATGGTACTGGCAGGCTTGGTGCGATCGGGCTGGTGGAAGAACTGACCGCAGTACTGGGTACCGGCCGGGGCGGTCTGAGGCGCCTGGAGACCTTCGTTGAACCCTTGCCGCCCGTGCCAGACACCCGTGTAGAACGAGCCATCGCTGCCCGTGACCCGGGTGTACCCGGCCAGCGGTTGGGCGGCATCGTTCTCCTTTGTACCGACCACGACCTCCCACCAGTTCGCGTCGTACGGACAGACGGTGATCTTGATGACCCCGTTCAAACCGAACCCGAGAGGCTGCTCCCGACTCTGGCACTCGGCCGCCGGTGCCGCAGCGGTGCGCTGTGACCCGACAGCGACACCACCGGACGCAGCAGCCAACCCGACCGCGGCGACCGCGGCGACGAGATGACGTGAGATCGCCCTCAACTTCATATTCCCTCCAGGACTCGTGGTCCCAGCAGTCCACCCGGTGCCGGCCTAGCCCGCAACAGATTCGACCCTGCTGCAAACGCGTCACCTGACGAGCCCATCCAGATGGTTGACCTGTTTGTCCGGGTTGTCCCCACACTGGCCATCACGATCGCCGGTTAGTCAGTGCAGGCGGACCGCCAGGCCATCACAATTGCCTGCAGCAGCCACGCCCAGGCGGAGCGGCAACAGCAACAGCTAGTTGTGATGGCCCTGGGGTCCGCACAACCGGTGAAACCGTGGAGTGCGAACCTGGGGCACTGACCAACGTTGGCGGAGGCTCACCACCAGGCGGAGCCTCACCCGCACTGGCATCACGATCGCCGGTTAGTCACTGCGGGCGGACCGCCACCACCGTCTAACCCGGTCGCCCCCGCGTCGCCACGCCTCACCATCCGGCTCGTCCCGCCATCCACGCGACTTACTGGGTCGTGGCGGTCTGTTGTTCGACTGCCGGTCCGGGGCGCCTAGTCAGTGGAAGGCCAGGGACCAGTTGCCGGTGTGGTGGGAGAGGTTGACTGTGGCCAAGGGGCGGACGTCTACGTGGCGTAGCGACTCTGCGGGGGCGTCGAGGATGTAGAGGACGACTGCGCGGACGATCGCGGGGTGTACGACGGCGACCAGGGTGCTGCGTTCCTCGTGGCGTTCGACCAGGTCGCCTAGCCAGTCGGCGACCCGGGTGATGACGTCGTTCTCGGTTTCACCGTTGGGGGTGGCGGTGTGGGGGCGGTCCAGCCAGGCGGCTACCCGGGTGGGGTCTGCTGCCAGGAGGTCTTCCAGGTCGCGGCCGGACCAGTCGCCGTAGTCGCGGTCGCGGAGGGCGGGCTCGACGACCGGGGTGAGACCGAGGGCTTCGGCGGTGCTGACGGCGGCCGGCTCGGGGCCGCTGTAGGTAGCGTCGGCCTCGAGTTTCAGTTCGCGGGCTGCGTCGACGCTTGCCGGGTCCGGGGCGGGGGCACCGCCTAGGACGAGGCCGCGCAGCGCGGGGGTCAGTGCGTGGGCGACCAGCGTCAACGAGCTCAAACAGACACCTTCTGTTCGGATGGCCGGCGGGCCACCGTGGCGGCGTACCCGAAACCGAGCAGGAGCCACAGCGTCGCCTGCGTACCGAGCGAGGCGAACCGGAACTGCCAGAGCAGCGTAGCGGGGAACGTGTCCGGAACCTCGTTGATCTGCGGCAGGATCAGGTACGCCGCCGCCACGGTCACCACGAATCCGGCGACACCGCCGGCCAGCCGGGCCACGTCGCCGTACCGGGCTGCCCAGCGCGAGAGCGCGACGCCGGCCCAGACTGCGAGCAGGCCGATCACGATCGTGAGCAGATAGGTGACCGTACGGAGGGTGACCGTCTCGGGATCGCCGACGCCCGGTGGGTTCGGCGGGTACTTGAGGAACGGGACGAGGATGATGCCGGTGAACCCGGCCGCGGCCAGGCCGAGGGCGGCGTACGCGTCGTTGCCGGTCCGGAGCTTGCGCCGGAGCAGCGTGTAGCCGACGGCGAAGATGCCGCCGAGGGCGACGCCGGACAGACCGGTGGCCAGGAACAGGCCGGCCTTCTGGCCGGTCCGGCTGACGAGGGGCTCTTCTTCAGCAGCGTGCTCATGCTCGCCGCCCTGGTCATGGGTGTGCGCGCCTGCGTTGGCCTCTTCGATCGCGATCGCGGCATCGATCCGCGACTCGCCCATCACGTAGGCGAAGGTTCCGGCCAGTAGGCCGGCGAAGAGTCCGACGATCAGACCGCGCACCAGGAGTGATCCGAAGGTGCGCATCTGATCAGTGGCAGGGCACGCCGAGGAGATGCCGACCGTCGTGCATCAGCTCGTGCAGGTACATCCCCGACTGCGACACCGCCCCCTGGTCGAACCCGACCAGATAGGCGAGCAGCAGCAACAGGCCGACGCTGAGCGCGGAAAGAACGAGCAACCGGGACGAGATCGCCGGTACGCCGACCGACTGGGCAGGAGCTGCCATCTGAACCTCCTGGGGAAGTGCGCGTCCCCTTCGAAAGGCTGCTGGTGCCCGAGCATCCTGACTCGCGAGCAGTTGCTCCTCGCTCACAGTGGCGCGGCCGTGCCGGATTCTCACCGGCTTCCCTCTGGCATCGCAGTTGTCCTCCGAACCGTAGCCCGCTCTCCGCTGAGGGGTCAACGAGCTACGGCGCGGCGTGACAATCCCCTCAAACCCGCGTAACAGTCAGCCCGGCCCGGTCACCGGTGAACTTCTTCCACTGGTACTGGTCGCGCTCGTTGCCGGCACGCAGTCCGAACGACAGATGGGTCGCCTCCCGCGCCAACGCTTCTTCGACGAGGGGCTGCAGACCACCAAAGGTCAGGACCTGGTCCAGCTGACTCCCGTACGACGCTCCGGACGCCGTACCGAGGTAGGCGATCCACCCGGGCTGCGTGTTCCAGGCGAGTGGAACCTCCGGATCGATGTCCTGCACGTGGAAGAGTTGCACCGGCGTCGGGTTCGGGGTCGGCGAATGCGTGAGCAGGATCTCGAACGCGACCGACCGGATCGTCGTACCGGCCAGCGAAGCCACCGGCACCCGGAAGAACGAGCGCCAGACGGCATCGGTCGAGCCGAACTCCTTGCCGACGCGGGCGGCGTCCCGGAGGTGCTTCCAGTAGGAAGCGATCGGCTGGGTGCTGAGCACCTGCGTCCAGGCATCGACCGGGAACCAGTCGGGATCGGCGGCCCGAGCGGGCAAGGTCGCAACAAACGGAGCGGCAACGGCGGCGGCGCCCAGCGCGAGGGCGGAGCGGCGGGTCAGGGTGGTCATGGGTCGAACCGTCACACGCCCGCCCCAACCCCCGGAAGCTATTTCATCCACGCTGTAAAGGCTTTACGCCGGGGCCCGTTTGAGACGGTTCGAATACTTCGGGCAGAGAAGCGTCGCGCGATCTATGGTGTGGGCATGCCTTCCGCTCAGCATCTTCTCGCGTTTGCGATTACTGCGTTGGTGATCATCGTCGTGCCCGGGCCCAGCGTGTTGTTCATCGTGGGGCGGGCGTTGGCGGTGGGGCGGCGCGAGGCCGTGCTGACGATGCTGGGGAACACGTTGGGTGCCTCGGTGATGTTGGTGCTGGTGGCGCTTGGGCTCGGCACGTTGATTGCGGCCAGCGCGGTGGCGCTCACCGTGGTGAAGCTGGTGGGTGCGGCGTACCTGATCTATCTCGGGGTGCATGCGTTCCGGACTCGGAAGTCGCTCGTTGCGGCGATGACCTCCGGCACCAAGCCTGCCAACAGCCGTCGTACAGTGCGGCAGGGGTTTCTGGTCGGGATCACGAACGCCAAGACCGCGGTGTTCTTCGCCGCCGCGTTGCCCCAGTTCGTGGATCAGCGGGCGGGAAGCCCCGCCTGGGCGCAGATCCTGGTGCTCGGCTTGATCTTCATCACGATCGCGCTGCTGTCCGACAGCCTGTGGGCGGTCGTGGCCGGTACGGCGAGGGAGTGGTTCGCCCGCTCACCGCGCCGGCTCGAGCTCGTCGGCGGTACCGGCGGCCTGATGATCATCGGCCTCGGCGCCGGAATCGCGGTCAGCGGGACGAAGGAGTAGTCCGCCGCGCCGCCTGGACTCCAAGCAGAGCCAGTACGGCGGGGACTCCGAAGGCGACCAGATAAGCGGTGACCGGGGAGCGGGGCTCGATCGCTGCGAAGAGCGAACCGCCGACCGCCAAGACCGTTGCCGTGGACAACGAGTCGCTGAGCTGCAGGGCAGAACTGTTCGCACCCTGCTCGGCACGCTCGGAGTACTCGAGGACCAGCACCGACAGCGTCGGGAAGACCGTCCCCATCCCGAACCCGGTCAGGCTCCACCCCAGGATGCCGACGACCACCGGCACGTCCGGATCGAGAGTCAGCACAGCGATCCCGATCCCCAGCACGATCGCGACCATGCCCACCTGCAGGAACACCGACGGCCCGAAGCGGTGGTTCGGGCGGCCGCGCCACCACGACGCCAGCACCCAGCTCAGCGCACTCACCGTGAGCACGAGGCCCGCGATCGCCGGCGACAACCCGCGCTCGCGGGTCAGCATCAGCGGCAGGAATACCTCCGCCCCGAATCCAGCCGCGGCGACCAGCCCGCGCAACGCGATCACAGACGGCAGCCCGCGCCCGAAGACGAACGTCCCGCGCGGCAACAGCTTCGGCGCGAACACCACGATCGCGGCCAATCCAACAGCCAGCAGTGCGATCTGCAGTACGCCGTGTTGCTGGCCGCCGTAATTCAGCGCCCCGACCCCGACCGCGGCCGCGATCGCCCACAGCGCCCGCCGGTCCCACAGCCGCCCCTGACGAACGTCGTACCGGTCTCCGCGTGCCAGGCCGGGCCGCATCACGAAGGCCGCCGGAATCGCCAGCACCGGTACGGCGAGGAACACGATCCGCCAGTTCGTGTGCTCCACGATCAGCCCCGCGATCGCCGGGCCGACCAGGGACGGCACCACCCAGCCGGTCGCGAACGCGGCGAAGATCCGCGGGCGCAGAATCGCCGGGTAGAGCTGCCCGACGACGACGTACAAGGCAACCGTGAGCAGGCCTGAGCCGAAGCCCTGGATGATCCGGCCGGCGACCAGAACCTCCATGCTCGGCGCGAGCCCGGCGATCACCAGACCGCCGAGGAACCACGCGGTCCCGTGCCAGAGCGGGCGGGTCGGGCCGCGCAGGTCACTCCAGGTGCCGGAGACAACCATCCCGACCACGCCGGCGGCCAGCGGGCCGCCGAACGCGAGCGCGTAGAGGTACAGGCCGTCGAGCGCCTGGGCGACGGTTGGCATCGCGGTCGTGACGGCCAGATTCTCGAAGGCGACGAGCGTGATCAGCGCGACCATGCCGATCGTCAGCGCCCGGTACTGCGGGGACAGCACACCTGGAGTGGTCATGGCCGGTTCGGCAGTCGTGGTCATGCCGAACACCTTCCGACTTCAAGTGCACTTGAAGTCAATCAGAGCGTGGCGGCGAGCACGAGAGCAAGGATCGGGGGCAGGGCCTGGGTGGCTGCAGCCTGAACCATTCGGCGGTCGGAGGCGACCAGGACGATGCCGGCGCCGGCCATGCAGGCGCAGCTGAAGAGCGCGATCGCGTGACCCTTGTCGCCGCCGGCAATCAGCCCGCCGAGCGCACCGGCCGCCAGGAACAGGTTGTAGAACCCCTGGTTGAACGCCCACGGCCGGGCGGCGTTCATCTCGGTCTCGTCCTTGACCAGGAACCGCTGGTACGTGCTCGGCTTGCGGAACAGCAGGCTCTCCATCACGAAGATCGCGACATGGAACAGCCCGGCAACCACCACGAAGACCTGTGCGACGACGCTCATGCCGGAACCGTACTCCCTGCGACGCCCCCTACCAGGCGAACGCGCGAGCCGGATTGGCCCGGAAGATCGCATCAGCCACCTCGGCACTTAAACAGCAAAAGTCCACCCCACCTTGCTAACAGGTGGGGTGGACTCGGTAGCTGTCAGGCAGCTTGTTTGCGGGGGCCGCGGCGACGGCGGCCGCCGCGAGAAGCTGACGGGCTGTCGCCGGGGCGGGTGGCGGTGGACTTGGCGACCGTGCGGGTCCCCGTGCCTCCGCCTGCGGTGCGGTTCTGCGTGCCACCGGCGGTGCGAGCGCGGCCGCCGCCGTTGCCTCGACCTCGGCCGCGGCCACCGGAAGTGCTGGCGGCTGCGGTGACGACGATCTTGGCGGGCTCGACGAAGGTGCGCTCGCCGGGGGCGAGCTCGGCGAGCAGTGGGTCGCCGATCGTGAGCTTGGTGGTCGTGGGGGTGATGCCGGCCTTGCGGGTCAGGTCGCGCACGTCGCGGACCTGGTCGTCGGTCATCAGCGTGATGACCGTGCCCTCGGCACCGGCGCGGGCCGTGCGGCCGGAGCGGTGCAGGTAGGCCTTGTGCTCGACCGGCGGGTCGGCGTGGATGACCAGCGTGATGTCGTCCACGTGGATCCCGCGGGCGGCAATGTCAGTCGCGACCAGCGTCTTCGCCGTACCGTCCGAGAACGCCTCGAGGTTGCGCGTCCGCGCACCCTGCGAGAGGTTGCCGTGCAGCTCGACCGCGGGAACGCCTTGGGCGATCAGCTTCTTGGTGAGCGACTTCGCGCCGTACTTGGTCCGGGTGAAGACGAGCGTCCGGCCGGGCGCCGCGGTCAGGTCGACCAGCACCGGGAGCCGGCTGTCGGCCTTCACGTGCAGCACGTGGTGCGTCATCTTCGAGACCGGCGACTGCGCCGAGTCGACGCTGTGCGTGATCGGGTTGGTCATGAAGCGCTTGACCAGTACGTCGACGCCCGCATCCAGCGTGGCCGAGAACAGCAGCCGCTGCGCCTTGGCCGGCGTCGCCTCGAGGATCCGGCGGACGGCGGGCAGGAAGCCGAGGTCGGCCATGTGGTCGGCCTCGTCGAGGATGGTAATCTCCACCGCGTCGAGCCGCACGTTGCCGGCCTTGAGGTGGTCCTCCAGGCGGCCCGGGCAGGCGACGATGATGTCGACACCCTTGCGCAGGCCGGTCGTCTGCGGGCCGTGACCGACACCGCCGAAGATCGTCATCGTGCGCAGCTCGAGCTTGTCGGCCAGCGGCTGGATCGAGGCCTGGATCTGGGTGGCCAGCTCCCGCGTCGGCGCCAGGATCAGCGCCCGCGGAGCCTTCGGCTGCCGCTTGTTGCCGCGCAGATACAGCCGGGCCAGCAGCGGGAGAACGAACGCGTAGGTCTTGCCGGAGCCGGTCCGGCCGCGGCCGAGAACGTCCTTGCCGGCCAGGGAGTCCGGCAACGTGGCCGCCTGGATCGGGAAGGGCTTGGTGACACCGGTCGCCGCCAGGGCGTCGGCCAGTGCAGCGGGAACGCCGAGAGCGGCGAAGGTCAGGTCGTCCGGGACCTCGAGCGGAATGACCGAGTCGTACTCCGAAGGAGTAATCGATCCGTTGCTCTGAGCAACATTCCCGGTGGTCTTCACGGTGTTGCTTTTACCGGGCGCGGGCTTGCGCCGGCGAGGACGGGAAGACGGGGCGGAAGTGGACGTGGTTGTGGCTTGCGTAAAGGGGCGGCGGGCCGCCATAGGTACTCCAAAAATCGTGGGGTCGTCCTGCCCGGCGCGGCCGTCATGGGCCGCGGCGCTTGGGGGTCGACTGCGAGCACCTCTGTCACAGAGTGCTCCTGGCCCGAGGCAGAACTGGGCGGGCCGTCACAGTCAGTGTGAGCCTGTAGCGAAATGGCGTTTTGCCGGCCGGGGCATCGAATCTGTCGGGCTGGTCGGGCTGGGTGGCCCCGGGGTCAGGTTGCTGGGTGGAGGGTGTGGTTGTGGAGTTTGAGGAGGTTGACCAC
>NZ_SMKA01000207.1 GCF_004348455.1 Kribbella albertanoniae | reverse complement strand
ACGTTCATCTGGGCGTCTCGGTAGTGGCGTTCTACCTCGTGGCCTTGGGTTACGCCGGTGGCGCCGTGGATCTGGACGGCACGTTGGGTGACCTCGACGGCTAGTTCGGTGGCGTAGACCTTGAGCATGCCGATGAGGTCTTTGGCGGAGTGGCCGGCGACGCGTTGGGTGGCGGCTCGGACGGCCAGGACGCGGGCGGCGTCGAGTTGGGCTCGGGAGTCGGCCAGTTGGGCTTGGACGCCTTCCATGTGGGCCAGGGGGCGGCCGAACGAGATGCGCTGTTTCGCGTGCCGGACCGAGGCGGCCAGTGCGGATTCGGCGGTGGCGATGGCGGCGATGGAGACGAGGAGCCAGCCCCAGGTCATGCCTTCGGCGAGTTCGGTGAACGGGACGGGGATGACGTTGGCCTCGTCGACGTGGGCATCGGTGTAGACGATGCCGCCCCAGGGCATTCCGCGGAGGCCCATGTGCGGGATGTCGTAGCGGCGGACGCCGGGCTGGTCGAGTTCGACGAAGGCCAGGCACCATTCGGGACCGTCGTCGACCACCTCACGGCGGGCGAGGGTGACGGCCAGGTCGGCGCGTGGGGCGTTGGTGATCCTGGACTTCTCGCCGCTGATGGTGAACCCGTCGCCAGTACGGCGTACCAGCGTTTGATAGGTGGATGCGTCACTGCCAGCCGCTGTCTCGACGATCGCGAACGCGGCCAAGCGCTCACCAGTGACGAGCGAGCGGACCAGATCGTGGTGCTTCTCGTTGCCGTAGGTACGCAGCAGATTGCCGCAGAGCAAGGCGGAGACGGTGGCCGACCAATACGTGCCGGAGCAAGCGCGGGCCAGGGCTTCCATGGCAGCGAACTGTGCCGCCGCATCACCGCCGGTCCCACCAAACTCAGTGGGGTGGAAGACGCCGAAGTAGCCGCTGGCAACGAGTTCCTGCCAGTTCTCGGTGGGGATCGTGCCGGTGGCGTCGACCTGAGCGGCCCGGCCGGCGATGCCGTCATAGGTAGTCGTCATGATCAGTCCTCAACAATCGACGCGGCGATCACGGGGCGCAGGACTTCGGCGCCGCCGCCGGACGAGACAAAGAAGCGGGCATCGCGGTACGCACGGTCGACCAAGTCATCACTCACCGGACCGGCAAGCTCGGCGGCCGCCTCAGTGACAGCCCGTACGGCGGTCGTCGCGAACAGGCGAGCCGACGCGGCGTCCTGGTAAGCGGTCGGCGTGGATTCGTCGAGGCCGCTAGCGACCTGGGTGAGCAGACCGGCGACGAGTTCGTTCTGGATGTTCAGGTCGGCGAGCGTGAAGCGGGCGGACTGAGAGTCCAGGAGCTGCGCACCGTGGAGCACCCGAGTGCGGGCTGCGGCGAGCGACCCGGTCGCCAAGGCACGGAGGACGCCGAGCCACGCGGCACTGACGAAGATCCAGTCGAGAGTCGCGAGGAGTGGCTCGACCTCAGTGGCAGCGGCGCCGACCGAACCCAGGACGGCGGCGGCAGGCACTTGGCAGTTGTCGAGGACGATTCGGCCCCACGGGCAAGTGAGGAGTGCGGCCGGCGTGGACTCCTCGACCTCCAGACCAGGAGTGTCCGCATCGATCAAGAACGCGGTCCGCGATCCGGTGCTGTGCTCGGCAATGACCAGGAAGTGATGAGCTTTGGGGCCGAGGGCAACCAAATCCAGCGTCCCGGAGAGCAGCCAGTCCGGACCGGCGGCCCGGGCCGTCACGGTCACGGGACCACCGGAGGTCTGCAGCAAAGACAGTCCGCCGATCCAATCACCCGCAGCAATCGGCGGCAGGTAGCGATCGCGCTGCACCTGGGTCCCGAAGGTCCGCAGCGGCACAGTCACCAGCACTGCATGGGTTGTCACAGCCAGCGCCAGCCCAGGATCCTGCGACCCCTCCCCCAACGCCGTCAGTAACGCACACGTCTGTACGGCGGTCAGCCCGCCACCGAAGGTGCCCGGAACCGTCAGGGCCTTGAACAGGGTCTCGTCCCATTCGCGGTGCCGATCGCGGCTGGCCGCGGTCGGCCGAGCGAGGTGGCCGGCCAACTGCCGGACCTGCTCGATCACCGACGAGGCACCGTCACTGCTGTCACCAGGGAATTTCGGAAGCACGCTGAATCCCTTCCCTTCACAAACGCAGGCAGGATGATTTCAAGAAACGTAGCCGTGAATCTCCAGCAGAGCGGGAATCGTCACAGAAAACCACCGCTCGGCAGATTTCGACACGCACGCTCGCGCAGCCTCACAAGGCTCCACAATCCTTGACACAGACCTGCTTGCCCCGCCTGTCCCGGCCGCCGCAAGGTTGTGAACAGCTCGCGAAGCCGCCCCGCTCTCTCGATGTCGGGGCTGCCCCGCGGCCGGAAATCCGCCACCCCAGCCAAGGGAGCACAAAAGCAATGGAACGAGCGGTAAGTAGGCAGCAAATCCGGCCCCGATTGTCCGACGCCACTTTGCGGGATTCGGCACATATGGCCGGTGTCGAATTCGGCCCGCAGGACGCGGCGGTGATCGCCGACCTGCTGGTGAAGACCGGGATCGAGCTCGTCGAGGTCGGCATGATCTCGGGCCCGAACAGCAAGGACGCGGACCTGATCGAGGCCACCCACGAGGCGATCGGGCCGGAGCGCAGTATGTCGCTCGTCGTGGTCCGTGATCGCCAGCAGGTGGCCACCGCCCTGGACGAGGCGCAGCGGCTCGGCGTCCACCACATCATGTACTCGATCCCGACCTCGGAGCAGCACGCGAAGCTCAAGCTCGGATCGCCCAGCCCGCGTTTCCTCGAGGCGCTGGCGAAGTCGGCCATCACCCAGGCCAAGGACCGTGGTTTCCACGTCACCTTCAGCGGCGAGGACGGCGCCCGCACGCCCAAGGAGCGCCTGGTTCCTTATGTCACAGCCGGTTTCGCGGTCGGCGCCGACCGGTTCCGGGTAGCCGAGACGGTCGCCTACCTGTCGCCGTGGCAGATGCAGGACCAGATCGCGAGCCTCACCGAGATCGACGGCGCCGAGATCGAGATCCACTCGCACAACATGCTGGGAATGGCCGTGGCGAACTCGCTCGCCGCGGTCCGGGCCGGCGCCCAGTGGATCTCCGCGACCGTCGGCGGCATCGGCGAGCGGGGCGGCAACGCACCCCTGGCCGAGCTGCTGATGGCGCTGCGCATCGTGCACGGCGACGACCGCTTCGATCTGTCCCACCTGACCGAGCTGTCCAAGGTCGCGCTGCGCGGCGCAGGCCTCGGTACGGCGTTCCAGTCCGGGCCGACGTCACCGAACGCCTTCGCCTACGAATTGCCGGGGCAGCTCACCAACCCGGAGGCCTACGAAACCCTTCCGGCGGAAATGGTCGGCAATTCCCGCGAATTGCTGGTTCGGACCCGCCTGACACCCGCACTCGTCAAATGGGCACTGAAGGATTCCGACCTCACGGTCGACGTCGATGAATTCACACCGTGGCTGATCACGCGGCAGGAAGAGACCGGCCGCCATTTGCTCGACCGCGACGGCATCCGCAAGGCCGCCGTCGATTTCCAGTCCGCCTGAAATCCTCCTACTCATCAATTGGAGTTCACCAGATGTCCACCGCCACCCTTTCCGGTGTCTGCCCCGAGTGTGAGACCGACCTGACCGTTCCCCCGCTCGTCCAGGGAGAGACCTTCTCCTGCCCCGAGTGCATGCTGACGCTGCGCGTCGAGGGCATCGACGACGGCCAGCTCCGGCTGTCGATGGTCGAGGTGCAGTTGCGCGACTGGGGGCAGTGAGATGCCGACGAAGTCCATCGCGATCGTCGCGGACCGGATCGCCTGGGAGGAGCGGCAGCTGATCCAGGCCGGGCCCGAGCTGGGCCTGTCCGTCGAGTGGATCAACGACGAGTCGCTCTGCCTGGGTGATCCGGATGCCTCGGCGCTGGCCGGCTTCGACGCCGTACTGCTGCGCAGCCGGAGCTACACCCGGGGTGGCCTGATCGCCACCCTGGCCGAGGAGTCCGGCACCCGGGTGATCAACTCGGCGCACGCCATCAACCTCTGCGAGAACAAGGCCGTCCTCCGGACCGCACTGCGCAAGGCCGGGATCCCGGTCCCGGACTTCCGGATGGTGTTCTCGCGGTCCGACTTCGCCAAGGCCCTCACGGAGTTCGAGCTGCCCGTCGTCCTCAAGCCCGTGTACGGCGGGATGGGCAAGCGGGTCACGTTGATCCGCGACTCGGATCTGGCCAACTCGGTCTACGACTACGTCGAGGACCTCGGCCACGCGTTCGAGCAGGCCTGCCTGGTCGAACCGTTCCTGGCCGGCGGCGCCTCCGTGCGCTGCCTGGTCGTCGGCAACGAGCTCGTCGGGGTCGCCGAGTTCAGCACCGGCGGCGAGGACTGGCGCAACAACGCCGCCCTCGGCAACACCAGTCACGCCGCAGCGGACGACCCGTACGTCGCCAAGATCGTGAGCGGCGTGCTCGACGTCCTCGGCCCCGGCATCTACGGCGTCGACCTGTTCCGTACGCCGAAGGGCTACGTCGTGAACGAGGTGAACCACGCACCGGGCTTCCGGGGCGTCGCCACCGCGACCGGGGTCAACGTGGCAGTGGCCATCGGCAACTACCTTGAGGAGGTGCTCGGATGATCCGGGCCGGAATCGTCGGTGCCTCCGGGCTGGCCGGCGGCGACCTGATCCGACTGATCGTCCAGCATCCCGAGCTGGAGCTCACGTTCCTCGGCGGCTCTTCCGCCATCGGCCGCCGTCCTGCCGAGTTGCATCCCGGGCTGCGGATGGACCTCGGACTGACGGTCCAGCCGGTGACCGAGGACATCGCCAACAAGGTCGACGTACTGTTCCTGGCCACCCCCGCACCGGTCTCAGCTCAACTCGCCGAGCTGCTGGCCGACAAGATCCCCGCGATCATCGACCTCAGCGGCGCCTTCCGGATCCGCACCACCGAACTCCACGATCGCTGGTACCCGAAGGTCAACCGAAGCACCGAACTCGCCGACCGCTTCGTGTACGGCGTCCCCGAGCTGATCGGCGACCAGCTCCCGCAGGCCGGCCTGATCTCGTTGCCCGGCTGCTATGCCACCTCCATCACGCTGGCCCTGGCTCCGCTCACCCTCGAGCTCGGCCTGGACCTCAAGACAGTTGTGATCGACGGCAAGAGCGGTTCCTCCGGTGGTGGTCTGTCGATGCGCAAGACAGACCTGCACCCGCTCCGCAACGGCGCGATCGCCCCGTACTCCCCCACCGGCCACCGCCATGCCGGTGAGGTCCGGGACTTCTTCGAACGCGCCAAGCCCGGCACCATCGGTTCGCTGTCGATGTCGGCGTACGGCGTCTCGCATGTCCGTGGGCTGATGACGAGCAGCTATGTCTTCACCGACGCCGAGGTCAACCAGAAGGACCTGCACCGGGCGTACACCCGCTTCTACAAGGGCAAGCAGTTCGTCCGCGTACGGCGGCACAACGAGACGCTGATCCCGGTCCCGGATCCGCAGGCCGTGCTCGGTTCCAACTACTGCGACGTGACGGTCCTGTACGACGAGGAGTCCCAGCGGATCGTGGCGCTCGCAGCGCTCGACAACCTGGTCAAGGGTGCCGCCGGACAAGCGATCCAGGCCGCCAACCTGCGGTTCGAACTGCCCGAGGAGTCGGGCCTGACCATGCAGCCGGTGATGCCCGCATGAACGAGATCCCGATCGTCATCAAGCTCGGTGGCAGCTGCCTCGACGACCTCGCCGGCGAGTGGTGGAACGACCTGGCCATGCACGCGGCGGAGCATCCCGTCGTACTGGTGCATGGCTGGTCGAAGCCGCTCAAGCAGCTCAGCTCGCGCTACAACGACCCGTCCGCGATTCTGCGGGACCGCTACGGCAACCAGAGCCGCTGGACCACCACCGAGGTGATCGAGGACATCAAGACGGTCAGCACGGTGATGGCCGACGACGTCGCCACCAGGTTGGAGTACCGCGGCATCACGCTCGAGCGGAAGCTCGGCAGCGACGGTCTCGTGTACGCCGGACCGGGCGAGCGCTGGTGGTGGCAGGGCAAGCAGTTGGTGGAACTCGAGAACCTGGTCGGCCCGATCACCAAGGTCGACCCGACGGTGCTCAAGAACCTCCGGCCCGGGCACGTCTACCTGGTGACCCCGCTGGCCAGGAACGAAGCCGGACAAGAGGTCAACACCGATGCCGACCGCGCGGCTGCGGCCATCGCGGGTGCCATCGGCGCCACCAACCTCGTCCTGGTCACCGACGTAGCGCACCTACTGATCGGCGACCAGCCGGTCTCCCGGATCGATGCCGACGCCGCCGCAGCCTTCCGCGACAAGGGCGCGACAGGCGGGATGCGCAAGAAGTTGCGTGCCGCCGGTGAGGCCTTGGAGCAAGGCGTGGCCGAGGTCGTCATCGGCAGCGCCCCCGTCTCCGACCTGCTGGCCGGCCGGACCGGAACCGTGATCACGAGAGCGAAGGAGCAGTGACCGTGGCGCAACCCCGCGTACTGGTCGTGAACAACAAAACCCTGTCGCTTCCCCAACTGCGCAAGCGGTTCGAGGACTTCGGCGCGGCGACCGACGTCGTCTCGAGTACCGAAGTGCCGGCGAAACTGAACGGCAGCCACCAGGCGATCGTGCTGAGCGGCACCAAGGTCCGGGCCTACGACACCGAGTACTACAAGCCGCTGATCGAGCTGGTCATGACGTCGGACGTCCCGGTCTTCGGGATCTGCGGCGGGATGCAGATCATCGCGGTCTCCCAAGGCGCGGAGCTGGCCGAGGGCGAGCAGCGGGTCGGCGGGCACGACGCCGAGGTGGACAAGAGCGAGGCGCTGTTCACCTTCGTGAAGCCGACCGTCACGGTCTTCCACCGGCACACCCTCTACCTGCAGGCGGCACCGGCCGGCTTCCGGTCGATCGGCCGCTCCGACCACGCGCCAGTCGAGTTCCTGCGCTCCGACGACGGCCGGATCTTCGGATCCCAGGCCCACCTGGAGTTCCGCGACGACGGCCGGGAGATCCTCCGCGGTTTCGCCCAAAGCTTTCTTTAAATCAGGCGCTTCCTCTAAACGCAAAGGACTCTGGCATGACTGAGCAGGACAAGCCCGCCCTCACCGTGCACCTGAACGGAGCCGGCGGTGACCTCAAGGGCTGGGTCGTCATCGACTCCCTGTACGACGGCCTCGGGATGGGCGGCACCCGGATGACGCCTGGGGTCACCGAGGCGGAGGTTGCGGGGCTGGCCCGCGACATGACCCACAAGTTCACCCTGGCCGGCCTGCCGATCGGCGGCGCGAAGGCCGGCATCGTCTCCGACGGCACCGACCGGGAGACGACGTTCAAGACCTTCGGCCGGACCGTGAAACCCTTGCTGCACGGGGGAATCCACCTCGGCATCGACATGGGCGTGACCCCGGCCGACCGGGCGATCTTCTTCGAGGAGGCGAAGTACGATCCGCGCTACCGCCTCGGCGCTCCGGACATGCCGATCGACTGGCGGACGTACTACGAGCCGCTGATCGACTGCACCGGTCACGGTGTCGGTGTCGCCGCCTTGACCGCCCTGGAGGCGAGTCAACGCGGCCAGGCGCGGGTCGTCGTACAGGGATTTGGGGCCGTCGGTCGGGCTGTCGCGAAGTTCCTGGAGCAGCGCGGACATGTGGTCGTCGGCGTTGCCGATATCGACGGCACGATCAGTGCGGACCGGCTGCCGGTCGACGCTCTGATCGCGATCACCGACGAGTTCGGCCGCATCGACCGGACCCGGCTGCCGGATGGCGTCACGCAGGATAGTGGATCGGACGCGTGGCTCGATGTCGATGCGGATCTGCTGATCCTCGCGGCCCAGAAGCGCGCACTGAACGCCGAGAACGTGCACCGGCTGCGAGCCGAACTCGTTGTCGAGGGCGCCAATATCGCCTCCACCTCCGAGGCCCAGGAGAAGGCGCGCGCGGCCGGCGCCGTACTGGTTCCGGGCGTGATCGCCAACATCGGTGGAGCCGCGTCGGCAGCTCTCGCCGTCACCCGGGTCGTCCCGTTCGACCTCGAGGCCGAGGCTCGCAAGGCCTGGGTCTTCGACTGGGTCGGCAACCGGGTGAAGCTCAACACCCAGGCCCTGCTGGAGATTGCCCAGGCCGGCGCGGGCGACCCGCTGCCCGAGCTTCTCGCCGTACGGCGTGCGGAGCGCGGCCGATGACTGCGGAGTACCGGCGTCGTGGCTGGTGGCGGGACGACACGTTCCTCGACGATCTGCGGAAGCAGGCCCGGGAGCGACCCCGCAAACTCGCCATCGCCGGACGCCGTCTCGACGAGGCCCACACCGACACGCTCGACTACTCGGAGCTGTCCACATTGACGGACAGATTTGCAGGAGCCCTTCTACAGCTAGGGGTTG
Organism: Kribbella albertanoniae; assembly: GCF_004348455.1. Taxonomy (GTDB): domain Bacteria; phylum Actinomycetota; class Actinomycetes; order Propionibacteriales; family Kribbellaceae; genus Kribbella; species Kribbella albertanoniae. Next base: position 9,076 of record NZ_SMKA01000207.1, on the reverse strand, counting down.
AGCCCGGCGACACCGTCGCGGTCCAGCTGCCGAACCGGTGGGAGATCGTGCCGCTGATGTTCGCCACGATGGCGGCCGGCGCGGTCATCGTTCCGATCGCTCCTGAGTGTCAGGGTGACGAGCTGCATCATCGGCTGGCGCTCACCGAGGCCAAGATCTTCATCACCACAGCCGCGGTCGACGGCCTGCCGATTGAGCAGCTGTTCCTGGTCGACAGCCCTGAGTTCCACGATCACTTCGTCCGCACACACTGGGAAGACACAGTCGATCTGAAGGGTCGCCAGCTACGGCCGGACGATCCGTTCGTCGTGCTGTTCACCTCCGGTACGACGGGGTTCTCCAAGGGCGTTGTCCACAGTCAGAACACCGTGCATTCCGGCGTACGGGGTTATGTGGACGCGTTCATGCTCAGCGATGACCTGGTCGTCGCGAACACCACACCGCTGGTGCACTACTCGGGCTTCGGCCAGGGTGTGCTCGCCAGCGTCTTGCTCGGCGGGACGGTCGCCTTCCAGGACGGTCCCGACAAAGCCGGCCTGCTGGACCTCGTGGAGCGCTATCGCGCCACGCTTCTGTACGGTCCCCCTCCGACCCTCAGCGGTGTTGCCCGGGTCCAGCAGGCCGATCCCCACGACGTCTCGAGCCTTCAGCACACGGTCACCGGTGCGGCGCCGGTTCTCCAGGGACTCGTCGACGAGATGCGATCGACGTTCGGGTCGCGGACGTATTCGGTGTGGGGGATGTCGGAGTTCGGGCCGATCACGATCACCCGGCTCGACTACGACCAGGACTGGGCCGCGCACAGCCACGGCCGGCCGATCGACTCGATGGAGATTCGCGTCGACCTCTGCCACGACCCGTCGAAGCGTGCTCCCGTCGGCCGGCTGCGGGTCCGCGGCGCATCCCAGGCGCTCGGGTATTTCAAGCAGCAGGACGTGTTCGACGCCGAGGTGTCCGAGGACGGCTGGTTCGACACCGGCGACGTGGCACGTGAGGACGGGCGCGGCGGGATCCGGATCCTCGGCCGGGCCAAGGACACCATCGTGCGCGACGGCATCGTCGTACCGATGGCCGAGCTGGAAGCCGTCATCTCCCAGCACCCGAAGGTCACCGAGGCCGCTCTCGTCGGTACCACCGGCTCCACCGACGACCCGATCCTGGCGGTGGCCGTTGCTCAGGGCAACACTCGGCCGACTCTGCAGGAGATCCACACTCATCTGCGTTCCTCCGGGCAAGATCCCAGGTTCTATCCGGAGCGCCTCGAGGTAGTGGACGTCCTGCCGAAAACCCTTACTGGCAAGGTCCGCAAGGTCGAGCTCAGAAAGCTCTACGCATGAGGATGTCAGCCACGCTGGCCGCCGATGAGGAGTTCGAACGGCGGCGGCTGGCCGGGGAGCAGGTGTTGTTCCTGGCCACCGGTGAGATCGGGCTGCCGGTTCTGCCGGAGTTGCGCGAGCACCTGATCGCGGCGGCCGGCCGGAACGCGTATGGGCCAGTTGCCGGTTCGGCTGAGCTGCGGTTGGCTGCGGCGGGCTACTGGAGTCGGCGCGGCCTGCCGACCGATCCGGCCGACGTGGTCTGTGGACCGGGCACGAAGCCGTTGCTGTTCGCACTGATGCTCGCGGTCGGCGGCGATGTCGTCGTACCAGTGCCGACCTGGGTGAGCTACGCCGCGCAGGCTCAGCTCGCCGGACTGCGGTCGATTCCGGTACGGACGCGCCCCGGGGAAGGCGGCGTACCGGATCCGACCGAGCTCCGGGCTGCAGTGCTCACGGCTCGCAAAGCCGGCGGCAATCCGCGCGGTGTCGTCGTGACACTGCCGGACAATCCGACAGGGACGATCGCCAAGCCCGAGACAGTTCGCGAACTCGCCGACGTGGCGCGCGAACTGGACCTGGTGATCATCTCCGACGAGATCTACTGCGACCTCGCCTATGCGCCCGTCGTCTCCCCGGCGATCTATGCCCCGGAACGCACAGTCGTCACCACTGGCCTGACGAAGAACCTGGCGGTCGGTGGTTGGCGACTGGGTGTCGCGCGGCTACCAACCGCCGAACTCCGCACGAAGCTGATCGGAATCGCGAGCCAGGTCTGGTCGAGTACGGCGGCTCCCGTCCAGGCGGCGGCTGCGTACGCCTTGGCCGAACCGCCAGAGGTGATCCGGCGAGTGGCCGCATCACGCCGGTTGCACGAACGCGTCGTACGGGCTGTTGCTGATGTCTTCGCCGGGGTCGGCGCTGAACTCGATCCGGTCCAAGCCACCTGTTACCTCTACCCCGACTTCGAGCCGCATCGCGGACAGCTCGGCGTCACCGGCAGCGACGAACTCACTCAACTGCTCAGCACCCGGTACGGCGTCGCCATGCTGCCCGGCACGGCGTTCGGCGAACCCCAGCACTCACTGCGGATCCGGGCCGCGACCAGCCGCCTGTACGGCGAGACCGACGCCGAGCGTTCAGCCGCACTCTTAGCGCCGGATCCACTCACCCTGCCCTGGATCAAGGCGTCCATCGACCGCCTGACCGAAGTCCTGACCCAACTACTCAAGGAGAGCAATGTCCACCGTCATCTTCGAAGTTGAGTTCCGCGGCCGGCGCTACGCGGGGGTGGGCTTGCCGACCGATGCGCCGGTCACCCTGTTCCCGGTGGCCGAGGACCAGCTGCGGAACGCCGTACTGGCCGGTGGCGGCACCCAAGCGCTGCTGGACTCGCTGACCTCCGGGACCGACACGATCACGGTCGCGGCCGACGACCCGGAGATCCACTTCCTGCCGCCGCTGTTGCCGGCCTCGAACAACTCGCTCGTCACCGGCTTCATGGGCACGCACCGCTCCAAGTTCCCGGCGCCGCCCGCCCCGGACGAGGAGTTCAAGGCACCGAACTGGCTGATCAAGGGGTTCGGTTCCTGGCTGGAGACCAACGGCAAGCCGCTGACCGTCCCGTCGACCTCGATCGAGCTGCTTGAGGAGCCCGAGGTCGGGCTGGTCTTCGTGAACGACGAGTTCGGCAACCCGCATTACGCCGGCTACACGTTCGGCAACGACCTGAACGACATCGGGCTGCATCTGCAGAACCCGTGGGGATGGACGCCGTACGCGAAGCTCTGTGACACCTCGCTGACGCCCTGGCTGTTCCTCGGCGAACCGCCGACCACCGTCACCGGACAGATCATCATCGAGCGCGAGGGTGCCGTGGCCTGGAAGGGTGACTTCTCAGCCGGCGCCGACGCGATCTTCCAGCGCGTCCCGGACATGGTCGACAACCTCTTCGGGTACGCCGGGATGCGGCGACCGGGCCTCGTGAACTACCTGCTCCTCGGGTCGGACAAGGCCAGCTGGCACGCGGGTTTCCGGATCGCCGACGGCGACCGGATCATCTTCGACATCGCCAGCCACGGTGTCGTGCTGGCGAACGACGTCGTGTACGCCGGTCAGGCGGAGACGGCGGCCTCGGCCGAGTTCGGGGTCTGGGGGGCGCCCTCTGCCTGAGCCTCCCGGACCGCCACCAGGTACTCGGAGATGGCGTCGCGGTTGCGCTCGAGGAAGCGGATCCGCTCGGTCATCCGGTCCCGCTCGCCTTCGAGGAGCGCAACCGTCTCCTCGGTGGGTGCGGAGATCCGGATCGCCCGGGGCGTGTCCATACACGGCAGGACCTCCCGGATGACCCGGGTCGGCAGTCCGGCGTCCAGCAGGCCGCGGATCTGGATCACCTTGTCCACACAGGACTCGGCGTAGTCCCGGTAGCCGTTGGCGGACCGCTGGGAGCCGATCAGGCCCTGCTCCTCGTAGTAGCGCAACAGCCGCCGGGACGTCCCGGTCCGCTCCGCCAGAGTTCCGATCCGCATGTGGTGCACCTCACATGTCCAAAGACCTTGACCTGCACATCAATGAGAAGGTTTGAGTATATCTCCCATGGCTGCTTCCCAGACTGAGATCTCCCCACCGCCCGTCGGGGGCGGGAACAAACTCCCCTGGTCACCGCTGCTGGCGCTGAGCACTGCGGCGTTCGTCGGCATCCTGACCGAGGCCCTACCCGCCGGCGTGCTGCCCGAGATGGCTCGTGACCTGTCGGTCAGCGAGTCCGCAGCGGGCCAGTCGCTGACGATTTATGCTATCGCGACCGGCATCTCGGCGATCCCGTTGTCCGTGGCGACCGCCACCTGGAACCGCAAGCGGCTGCTGCTGCTCGCGGTCGCCATGATCGGTCTCGCGAACGTCGTCACCGCGCTCTCGTCCAGCTACGTCCTCACGATGGGCTTCCGCCTGCTGGCCGGTATCGCAGCGGCCGCGGTCTGGGCCGAGCTGGTCGGCTACGCGCGCCGGTTGGCACCGCCGCACCTGCAAGGGCGAGCCATCTCGATCACCATGGCCGGCGTCCCCCTCGCGCTGGCCCTGGGTATCCCGGTCGGCACGTTCCTCGGCAACCTCTTCGGCTGGCGACTCACCTTCGGCATCGTGGCTGCACTCTCGGTTCTGCTGCTGGCCTGGATGGGTCTGTCAGTGCCGTCCACACCGGGCCAGCCGGTCGGACAGCGTGAGCCGATCTTCAAGGCACTCAAGCTTCCGGGCGTGGTCGCCGTACTGTTCACGGTTGCGGCCTGGGTGCTTGCCCACAACATCCTTTACACCTACATCTCGACCTTCCTCGACGAGTACCACATGGGCGGACGGCGCGACGTCGTACTGCTGGTCTTCGGTATCGCCTCGGTCGTCAGCATCGTGGTCACCGGCGCCCTGGTCGACCGCAAGCTGCGCGGTCTGACCATCGGCTCCGCGGCGATGTTCGTCCTCGCGGCGGCGATGCTCGGAGTCGCACCAACCAGCGACCTCGTGGTGTACGCGGCCATGATCATCTGGGGCCTGAGCTGGGGTGGCGTCACGACGCTGCTGCAGACGGCCGTCACCGACGCCGGTGGCGATCGGGGGCAGGCTCTCCTGGTGACCACGTGGAACTCGTTCATGGCCGGCGGCGGCGCTGTCGGCGGCATCCTGCTCGCGGTCCTCGGCCCGGCATCGTTCCCCTGGGGCGTGCTGGTGCTGGTCATCCCCGTGCTGCTGGTTGCCGTCCTCGCCCGCAAGCACGGCTTCCCGAGCCGGCGACCAAACGCAGCCTGATCGCCGAAGAGTGCCGTGTCCGTCCTGGGGTCTTCCCGTGGCGGACACGGCACCTCTTTATCCCCTGCCGATCCGGTAGCCGACGCCGCGGACCGTGATGATCCAGGAACTCGATCCGAGCTTGGCCCGCAGACTCCGCACATGGGTGTCGATCGTGCGGCTCGAGTCGGCCCAGCTCGTCTCCCAGACACTGGCCATCAACTGTTTGCGCGACACCGGCTCGTCGGGATGCGAGGCCAGCTTGTGCAACAGCTCGAACTCCTTGCCGGTCAGGCGGACCGGCTCACCGCGCAACCGCGCTTCATGCGCTTGTACGTCGAGGCTCAGCGAGCCCACCGTCATCACCCGGCCCGGTTGACGGCACGGCAACGTCCGCCGCAGTACCGCCTCGATCCTGGCCAGCATCTCTCGCGGACCACAGCGTGCATCCACACAATCGTCCGCTCCGGCTTGCAGGGCGAGGATCCGGTCCGTCTCCGTCCCACCAGAGGAGACCGTGATGATCGGTTTGTCACCGGCACCGCGGATCGACCGGCACACCTCGAGCCCGTCGATATCGGGAAGATCCAAGTCCAGCAAGACGAAATCGGAACTCCGGTGTGCCCGCAACGCCTTGGCTCCGGTGTCCACACTGCTCACCGCATATCCCTGTCTGCGCAGGTCCCGCCGTCTGGTCTCGATCTCAGCCGAGATCCCTTCGACCACGAGAACGCGCACTGTGCCCTGTGCCACTGCTCACCTCACATGCCTGTCGCAACGAGACCTCACCGGCAGCGTCCCCCCAGGACACTAAAATGATAGTGATCTTTTTTTTATCGTCAACGAAACTTGGTCATATAGTGGCCAGGCGTCACCATCTGGCCACTCTGAGCGGACTGGGCCAGATCTTCTGGATGGCGCTGATCTAGATAGCGCTGGCGCCGCCGTCGACCGGGATCGCGCCACCGGTGACGAACGAGGCCTGATCGCTGAGCAGCCAGGCCGCGGCCCGGGCCACCTCGATCGGCTCGGCCATCCGCGGCTGGATCTGCCGGGCGACCGCTCCCTGCTCCAGCGGCGGGAAGACGCGAATCGCCTCCTCGATCAACTCGGTGCGCGTGGTGCCGACGATCAGCGCGTTGATCCGTACGCCGTACTGCCCGTACTCGGCCGCGGCAGCCCGAGTCAGCCCCAGTACGGCGTGCTTGGCGGCAACGTAGGCCGCCCCTGCACCAGTGGCGAACTCCCCAGCAGTGCTGGAGGTGTTGACCACCGAACCACCCGACTCCATCATCACCGGCAACTGATGCCTGAGGCAGTTCCAGGTGCCGCGGACGTTGACGTCCATGGTCCGTTCGAAGTCCGCGTCGGGGGTCTCGTGGATGAGCGTCCCGATCGTCCCCCACCCAGCGTTGTTGAAGGCACCATTCAGCCCGCCGAACGCGCTCACCGCGGTAGCGACGGCCCGCTCCACCGCATCGCTGTCGATGACATTGCCCGGAGTCACCTCGACCCGGCCACCCGCCGTACGGATCTCTGCGGCGATCTCTTCCAGCTTGTCCTTGCGACGAGCCATCAGTACGACGGCCGCCCCCTCGCTCGCGAACCACCGGGCGGCCGCGGCGCCGATGCCGCTGGAGGCACCGGTGATCATGATCGTCCTGCCACTCAACGTGCCTACTGCGTCACTCACGGCCGATCCCCTTGATTCCCTTGCATTCGTCGGACACCCCGAGGGCCGGGAGCAGGCAGCGCCAGATCTCCTCGACCCGATCAACCAGGTCCTCGTGCGCAGTCTCGACGTACGAATGCATCTGGGCACCGGTGCAGGCGTTGACGATCATCCGGGCGATCGCCTGGATGTCCACCTCGGGCTTCAGCTCGCCGTCGTCCACCGCCGACTGCAGATCGGCCGCCATCAGGCCGGTCCACTGCTGATGCGAGTTCTCCCCCGCCGGCATGAATCGGTCCTGCTCCCAGACCAGCCGCGCGCCGGCGCGCAGCATCGGGCTCTCCGCGAGCTGCCGCGCCCACGTCCGGGTCACGTCGATCGCCCGCTGCAGGCCGTGCGAACCCTCCGGCGGTACGACGAACTCCGGCTGGCCGGCCACGATCGCCCGGGCCAGCTCCTCCTTGGAACGGAAGTGGAAGTACACGCCACCCAGCGTCACTCCGGCGCGGTCGGCGATCTTCATGACACTGGCCCCGGAGAACCCGTTCTCCGCGAAAACCTCGGCCGCGGCCAGCATCACCGCCGCCCGGGTCCGCTCGGCGCGCGCCTGTTTCACCACCCGTGGAGCCATGAAGACACCCTCTCCCCTGCAATCTGACCCGAATCACTTCACGAAAAGAACAACTTTATTTAATTTATACGTGGACACTGGGCGGAACCACCGTCCGTGTCCCATACCTGTCGTCCCACAGGGGGGAAACCTGCCATGACCATGACTCCGACCGTCGCCGCTCCACCGGCCGAACCGCCCATCCAAACGCTTGTCCGCAAGGACAAATCGGAGGAAGCCCTCGTCACCGACTGGCGAGAACTACCCGATCTCGTCCAGGAAGTGACAGCAATCTGGCCACAGAGTCACGTCTTCTACACAGAGGGCGACCATTACACACCAATGCTCTTCACCGAAAGCCTTCGGCAAGCACTTGCTTTACTCAGTCACCGTGTTCATTCGATTCCACTCGGTCACCGACTGGGGTGGGAAGAGATCAGTTCGTGGATTGTTCCGACCGCGCTGGACATCCAAACCAGCCCGAAGAAGGTCACCCTCCTGGTGAGCCATCCCAGCATCACCCGCCGCCGGATGGGCTCGGTCTACCTGGTCTCCCGCATCGACGCAGTCAGCGACGGCCACCGCATCGGCGGTGCCGAGGTGCGCTACAGCGCGCACCCGCCGGCGATCTACGACCGCCTCCGAGGCCCCTACGCCTCCGCGAAGGAAGCCTTCGGCAAGGCAATCCGCCTCACCGCTCCCGTCGCTCCGGCACTGGTGGGTCGGAGCGACACCCGCAACGTCGTACTGACTCCCATCGACCAGCCCCTCAGCTGGCAACTCCGAGTGGACACCACCCACAGCGTCCTCTTCGACCACCCCCACGACCACGTCCCCGGCATGGTCCTCCTCGAAGCAGCCGCCCAAGCAGCCCAGGCCACCAGCCCGACCCCAGTGGCAACCACCCGCTTCGACACCAAGTTCCTCCGCTACGTCGAATTCGACCAACCCTGCTTCGTCACCGCCACCCCCACCGAGGACACCATCCAAGTAACCATCACCCAATCCGGCACCCCCGTCTTCACCACCACAGTCACCACCACCCCCTGGCCGACCACCCAACCGAACTGACCAGCCATTGGGGGCACACCCCGGCGCTTGCGCGGTGCCGGTACAGCCGGGGTTGCCTATCGAGTTGGAGGGTTGCCCCCTGAAAATCTCGATGGGCAACCCCCCAACTCGGGGGATATCCCCTCAGCTGACCGTCCGGGCTGTGCTGGTCGCGCGGAAAATGAGGGGATCTCCGCTCGGATTGCCGGTTCTCCCCTCGTTATTTGAGCCGAGAACCAGCACATCGAACGGATACCCCTTCTCCTGCCCGGTGTGTGGGTCATTCGCCGTCCCGCCCATCACAACGTCCGACGATCCGGAGACCAGGTGCGCGTGTCCTTCGGACGTTAGCCCCGAGCAGTGATTAACGTCCGACGATCCGGAGACCACGCCCTCGGATCCTTCGGACGTTGCGGGTACGGCGGCCTGCCGACCGGCGTGAAGCTGAGCCCGGCGTACTGCGGTCACCAACTGAGGACCTCGGACATCCGATCAGGTGTCCGCGGTCCCCAGCAGGTGCACGAGGTTCAGCCATCCGGCCGGCTACTGCGAGGCTGGGGAGTCCTACCCGTCGTTTTCGGGCAGTACGACTCCCCAGTCACGCCGAATGCGCCACCGAACACCCCCAGCACCTGGACCGATGGGTTGCCG
>NZ_SMKA01000206.1 GCF_004348455.1 Kribbella albertanoniae | reverse complement strand
CCACCCCACCCATGCCGCTCGGTGAGCAACGCCAGCTCAGTAAGCCGGTCCAAGCTGTTGTGCCCCCTGATCGCGTCATCACCACGATGCCCAGGCTCAACCTGATTAGGGATGTACCACAAGAATTCGGCAGTCATAGTACGAGAGTATGTCGACTGACTTACTAGGATTGCCGTGTCTCAGGCGGTGGATGGGCTCAGTCGAACCAGTTGAACAAGATCTGGCCCACCGTCCGCGGCTCGTGATACTTCACGTCCACCAGATCGGCCTTCGACAGTCCCACGAGATGTTCGTCGACCACCGAAGCATTCAGCTCCTCCGGCGTCCCCACGACGAAGCCCGCCACCACGAAGGTCGCAGCCCCCGGTACCTCGCAGTACGGCGCATCGATCCGCCCGACCTCCCGCACGGCCGCCACCACCCGCATCGGCACATTCAGCCTCAGCTCGACGACATCCTCCCCGCGCAACTCCACCGAGTAGAAGTTCCGAGTAGGCCCCGGCCGCGGCCCTTCGGCGTCCCCCATCACCCGGTACCGCGAAGTCCGGGCAGCCGCATGAATCGCCCCCATCCAGCTCCGAACACACTCCGCCGCATCCCAAGCCGGCGCCGTACACCCCGCCACCAGCGGCAGTACCCCACCAGTCATGCCCGCGAACCTAGCAACCGGCTACCGCACTGAGAACAGAGGCCGTGCCCGGCGCCGTCGACCGAGCCGGGGGTTGCCTAGTGAGTTGGGGGGTTGCCCACTGAGATTTTCGATGGGCAACCCCCCAGTTGGAGGGGCAACCCCCGTGGTGGACCCCGCCGTACTGGTCCTGCGCCTGCTCGCCGTGCCTCACACCGGCCAGTCTGCGGCTGGCAGGAGTGCACGCAGCGACGTGATCCGGTCCGGTCCCAGGATCACCTCGGCCTCGAGATTCGCCTCGTCGATCTGCCGGATGAACTCCCGGCACCGCCCACACGGCGGCACAACCACCACACCGTCCACCCCACGCGTCACCGCCACGATCCGCGCGATCCGGTACTCCCGCGCAGTCACCATCGCCGCGATAGCAGCATGCTCAGCACAAAACCCCGTGCCGCAACTCGTGTCGATACAAACCCCGACGTACACAGTCCCCTTGTCAGTCACCAGAGCCGAAGCCACATCCCCGAACACCCGATCCCCAACCCGATGCGGCCACAAAACCGCCGCAGCAGCCTCGATCAGCCCCTCAACACCAGTCATGCCCGGAACCTAACAACCGCACCCACTCACCCACGAAGGGATTTCGCCGCGACAGCTGCACGAGGACAGGAGGTATCCCTCGGGTCGCGGCAACTCGCCTTCGCCCCAGGCGTGCGGCACGGCATACGTAGACGACTACGTCCTGTCCTTGCGCGGGTTGGCTGCATCCAGCTGGATGCCGGCCAAGATGGCTGCTCGGTGTGACGCGTCGAGTGAACCCACCGTGCGGATGGCGATCGCGGTGAGCGGACGGCGGACCGCCGGCACTGTCCAACTCTGCACGGGCGGCCCGGTTCACGCTCAGCCGGTCCTGTCTGGTCGGCTCAGGAGCAGGTTGGTCAGTGGCACAGGTCCGCCCCACCGGTAGGCCCCATCAACACCGCCACCGCATGAAACCTCCCAACGACCGGTACCCCCCACTGCCCCCATTGCCACGCTCGCTATCACCAGCCCGTATACGTCCTGATCGTTCGGGTCACACCGCCAGCGCGGGGAACAGGCGAAGTGCCGCACGAACCAGGGGAGAGAACCTCGGTACGTCGGCCGCCGTGGCGAGCGTGATCCCGCGAACATCCTCCGCCGCGATGTCCCGCACGACAGGTCCGTCCACCTCCACCCGCATGATGAGACCCGCATGCGTGAAGTCGATGGCTCGGCCAGCCGAATCCTGCTCGACATGGAACTCGAGCGTCGCGGTCTCGAGCACTCGGCCTAGCCCGAACACCACACTCCTCCCGCAGTTCCCGGCGCAGCGTGTCCACCTCGGACTCACCTGCCTCAGGCGAACCACCCGGCAGATCCAGCAACCCGTCGTACGGTCCCCGCGACTTCCGCACCAACACCAGCCGCCCCGCCTGCAGCCAAACCCCGTAGACCCCGAAGTGCTTGGTGGTCACGGGCGGGCGAAGGACCAGACGGGGTGGATGGTGGTTTCGGTTGGGGTCAGGTGCAGGTCGGCTAGTAAGGCGTGGAGAACGTTGTCTACGTAGGCGAGGCCTTCGGCCTCCGTGCGCCAGACCTGGGTGATGGTGAAGCCGTCACCCTCCGGGTGGACTACGTGCGCCATCAGTCCAGGCGGCGGCCCGCCGGCTGTTGCCATGGCCTGGCCTACCCGGTCGTCCAGTTCGTCGAACTGATCGCGGGTGGCGGACGGCACCGACAACTGCAGCAGAGCGGCCATGAGATGGATTGTCGTCGACGACAGCCCGATGCGAAACAGCGGCGGCCATTCACCGATCGAGTTGGTGGCGGAACCAGGGGAGGGCGTACTCGGTGATGTCGTGGACGACGTCCTTGCCCAGCTCAGCCAGGTCTGTCCGTGCGGACAGGCACCACCACTTATCCGCCCGCTCGGGTGTGAGGTTGCCGATGCGCACCCACGAAGTCGGCTTGCCGTAGCAAATCGAGGCAGCTGGGCGCTCCGGCAGGTGGGGTCGCTCGTGCCTTGCTGCGGTCCAGGCGGACTTGTTCACGACCTGGAGGTTGATGGTGAACCGCACCTCGGCGGCCGTGCTGCCGGACGCTTTCTGGAATCCGAGCAGGGCCCAGCAATCCGAGGAGGGCAGCGAGTACTTACCTGCGGACCCCTTGAATCCAGCAGCGCGGAGAGCCGGGCTCAGTGTCTCCTTGACCAGGGTGGCGTACAGCGCTTGCGCCGGAACCGCAGGCGCCCTCCGCGGGAACCAGTTGCCGTGCATGTACGCAACCTAGCTGGAGGTGGGACGACGAAGCCCACCCGGCGGGACACCGGGTGGGCTTCGGGACGACGGCTAGCGGCTCACACGTCGTAGTAGAGCTCGAACTCGTGCGGGTGCGGGCGGAGCTGGATGGGGGCGATTTCCTGGGTGCGCTTGAGGTCGATCCAGGTTTCGATGAGGTCCGCGGTGAAGACGTCGCCTTCGAGGAGGAAGTCGTGGTCGGCCTCGAGGGCGTCGATGACGGCCGGGAGGGAGGTGGGGACCTGGGCGATGCCCTCGTGCTCCTCCGGGGGGAGCTCGTAGAGGTCCTTGTCGACCGGGTCGGCGGGCTCGATCTTGTTGCGGATGCCGTCGAGGCCGGCCAGGAGCTGGGCGGCGAAGGCCAGGTACGGGTTGGCCGACGGGTCGGGGCAGCGGAACTCGATGCGCTTGGCCTTGGGGTTGGAGCCGGTGATCGGGATCCGGATGCAGGCCGAGCGGTTCCGCGAGGAGTAGACCAGGTTGACCGGGGCCTCGAAGCCGGGGACCAGGCGGTGGTAGGAGTTGACCGTCGGGTTGGTGAAGGCCAGCAGCGACGGGGCGTGCTTGAGCAGGCCGCCGATGTACCAGCGGGCGGTGTCGGACAGGCCGCCGTACCCGGACTCGTCGTAGAACAGCGGGTCGCCGTTGCTCCACAGCGACTGGTGGCAGTGCATCCCGGAGCCGTTGTCGCCGAAGATCGGCTTCGGCATGAAGGTCGCGGTCTTGCCGGCCTGCCAGGCGGTGTTCTTGACGATGTACTTGAACTTCATCACGTTGTCGGCCGACGCCAGCAGCTCGTCGAAGCGGAAGTTGATCTCGGCCTGGCCGGCGGTGCCGACCTCGTGGTGGGCGCGCTCGACGATCAGGCCGGAGCGCTCCAGGGACAGCGTGATGTCGTCGCGCAGCTCACCGAAGTGGTCGGTCGGCGCGACCGGGAAGTAGCCACCCTTGTAGCGGACCTTGTAGCCGCGGTTGCCGCCGTCCTCGACGCGGCCCGTGTTCCAGGCGCCGGCGACCGAGTCGATCGAGTAGTGCGAGGAGTTCGCCTTGGTCTCGAAGCGGACGTCGTCGAAGACGTAGAACTCGGCCTCGGGGGCGAAGAACGCGGTGTCCGCGATACCGGTCGACTTCAGGTACTCCTGCGCCTTGCGGGCGATGTTGCGCGGGTCGCGCGAGTACGCCTCGCCGGTCAGCGGGTCGTGCACGAAGAAGTTGACCACCAGCGTCTTGGCGCTGCGGAACTCGTCGATGAAGGCGCTGGTCGGGTCCGGCAGCAGCTTCATGTCGGACTCGTGGATCTGCTGGAAACCGCGAACCGACGAGCCGTCGAACGCCAGGCCCTCTTCGAAGACCTCCGGTCCGAACGACGACACCGGGACGGTGAAGTGCTGCATGATGCCCGGCAGGTCGCAGAACCGGACGTCGACGATCTCGACGCCCTCGTCCTTGACGTAGGCGAGCAGCTCCTCAGCGCTGGAAAACATACGTACTCCTCGGGGTGGCTCAGAGATTGCAACTGAACGTAGGGCCTGCCGATTACTCGGCGGTGACCCCGATGTTTCGCGGATGTTACGCCCAGCGTGTCCGCGCTGACCCACTGGTGTACGCCGGTCACGCCCTGAGATGTCGCAGTCCGCCTGTCGGCACTCAGTTGCGCTTCCGTAGGCTAGTCATCATGGCATCATCGGCCCAGCCGGGCACAGGACCCTCCGGCGAGTTCCGCTATCCGGGCAATCGGCTCGGCCTTCCCGAGGCAGGCCCGGGCTCGGCCGCCGGCTGGGGCCGGCGCATCCTGGCGCTGCTGCTGGACTGGTTCCTCGCCGGCCTGATCGCGTCCGCGATCACCGGGAAGCCCATCTGGGCAGGTGGCAACGACTTCGGTACGGCGCAACTGACCACCTTCTTCGCGATGACCGCGATCCTGGCCGGGCTGGCGGGCGGCACGATCGGCCACCGGGTTCTCGGCCTCCGTGTCCTGAGCCTCAAGGACGGCCCGACCGGCGCTCAGGTAGGACTCCTGGGCGGTGTCATCCGCGCCGTACTGCTGTGTCTGGTCCTGCCCGCCGTCGTCTACGACCGCGACCGCCGCGGCCTGCACGACCGCGCGGCGAACACCATTGTCGTCCGCCGCTGACCTGGCAGCTCCCTGCCACCGCGGCCACCACGAGCTCCCGCCGTACCAGGATCGGCGCTGTGAACCTCGCCGTGACCCGAACCGCCGTACTCGCCGTAGCTCTGCTGATGCTCGCTGCGTGCGGCTCATCGGGGGATCAGGTCGCGACCACCCCCAGTGCGAGCGTTCCCACGGCGTCGGCGACGACCCCCTCCGAGTCGTCGCCGGCGCCCACCCCGACTCCCGCACCGCCCACCAAGCCGAAGCCGAAGCCGACCCCCAAGCCGGTACCGAAGGCCAAGGACGGCTCGAACTACGCCGCGTGCAGTGACAGCAACTGCGAGGTCCTGCTCCGGCCGTCGACCACGCTCCGCTTCCGCGGCGGCACCCTGAAGATCGGCAAGATCGGCAAGTTCGTACCCTTCACGATCTCCGGCCGGTACGGCGGGGGCAGCGGGCAACTGGCCCCCGGCTGCGTGCTCAACTTCCGGCCGGGCGGCACCGGCGTCGCCTGTCGCACCGGGACCGGCTCCCTGTCGCGCTCACTCGACAAGCCCGGCCTGAACCTCCGCCTCCCGTACATCGGCGGCGGCCGGGCGATCCTGAACCTGCGCGCGCTCTAGCGGCGGGTGAACCGCAACTGGACGTCGTCCAGGTAGTTGGTGCGGAAGCCGGCTTCGGAGTAGGCGAGGTAGAACTCCCACATCCGGCGGAAGGTGCCGTCGAAGCCGAGGTCGGCGATGGCCGGCCACTGATCGATGAAGCGGTTGCGCCAGATCCGCAGCGTCCGGGCGTAGTCCGGGCCGAGGTGGCGCAGGACCTCGGTCTGCAGGCCGGTGTGGTCACGGGTGATGTCCTCGATCACCTTGACCGAGGGGATCAGGCCGCCGGGGAAGATGTACTTCTGCACCCAGGTGAAGGTGTTGCGGGTGGCCAGCATCCGCTCGTGCGGCATCACGATCGCCTGGACGACGGCGATGCCGCCGGGGGCGAGTCGCCGTTCGATCGCGTCGAAGTAGACCGGCCAGTACCGCTCACCGACCGCCTCGATCATCTCCACACTCAGTACGGCGTCGAACTCGCCGATCTGATCGCGGTAGTCGCGCAGCGCGACCTGCACGCGGTCGCTCACGCCCGCATCGGCGATCCGGCGCTGCGCCAGGAGGGCCTGCTGGGAGGCGATGGTGATCGCGGTGACCCAGGCGCCGCGCTGGGCGGCGCGGATGGCCAGGCTGGCCCAGCCGCACCCGATGTCGAGCACGCGGGAGCCGGATTGGACGCCGGCCGCGTCGAGGATCGCGTCGAGCTTGTTCAGCTGCGCCTGGTTCAGTTCGTCGTACGACGCCTCCCCGAGCCCGGCCGTGGGATCCGCCGTACCGAAGTAGGCCGCGGAGTAGGTCAGGGTCGGATCGAGGAACTCCGAGAACATCCCGTTGCTCAGGTCGTAGTGCCGGCTGATGTTCTCGCGGGCGCCGGCCCGGTCGTTCTCCTGGTCGCCGGGCTGGGTGCGGGTCACCAGCCAGCGCAGCGACTGCGCCCACTTCGGCAGCAGATGCCGGGTTTCCTCGTTGCTGAACCGCTCGGCGAACGGCACCAGCAGGTCGGCCAGATCGGTCCCGGGCTCGGGATCCCAGTCACCGGCCAGGTAGGCCTCGCCGAATCCGGAGCCGGCGTCCTGCCCGAGCCGGTCCAGGAACGCGGCGCTGCGGTGCACCCGCATCGCCGGGCCACCGAGGCCGTACGACTTGTTGTCGAGATTGATGGTCGCGGGCAGGTCCTTGGCGATCAGACGGATCGCGGCCAGGGCGCCGACCCGGCGTACCGGGTTCGATCGCGGCCTGGCCAGCGTCGGCCATGTCTCGGCCACCGGCTGGTGCACCGCCGGCATCAGATCCGTCATGACTTTCTACCTCACCCCTTGAACCGTCCTGGCCGCACTCTAAGGCCGATTGCCGTCAGGCCGCTGCGACACGAGGCACAGAAACCCCACGCTACTCAAACGCCCTTGAGCGTCATCGGTTACCCAGGAGCTGCTAGTCACCCTGGGTAAGTGCGGACGGTTCTTGGGTCAGCGGCCCTTCATGGCCTGCCGGGCGCCCTTCATGCTGGTCGGCACCGGGCCCTTCGGCATCGGGACCTGCGGGCGGACGGCGTCCAGCGCCTTCAGCCGCTGGAGCAGGTCGGTGATCTCCGACGGCTGCAGGGCGGCCGGGAGCTTCATCACGTGCTTGGTCAGCTTGCGGATGTCGATCTCGTCCTCGCCCTGACCGGCGATCAGCTGGATGACCGGCGCACCGCCGGCGACCCGGGTGTGCTTCTTGCCCTCGGCGGCCAGCAGGTTCTTCACGCGGCTCGGCGCACCCTCGCCGACCAGGACGATGCCCGGCCGGCCGACGACGCGGTGCACGATGTCGGCGTTCTTGGTGACGGCGACCGCGGGCGTCACGTTCCACCCGCGGCGCAGCGTCTGCAGGGCCGAGGCGGCCGCGCCGGTCTGGCCCTCGATCTGGCTGTACGCGGCCTTCTCGACCTTGCGGCCGAAGATGATCGTGGCGGCCAGGAAGCCGAGCGCGACACCGAGCGGGATCCAGACCAGCAGCGGGCCGACGAAGATCCCGGCCGCGACGAACACCGCGACGATGCCGAGGAAGATCCCGGCGAGCACCAGCCCGACCTTCGGGTCGGACTTCTTGGTCAGCGTGTACGCCGACCGGATCTGCTTGAGCCGGCTGGTCTTCTCGGCGGGCGCGTCGTTCTTGGCCATCTCTACCTTGTCCTGGTTCTGAGCCTGCGGGTTCTGAGCCTGTTGGTTTAGGCTTGCGGGGCGTTCATACGTGACTCAACGGCCTGACGGTACAGCCGTCCGGCGCGGTACGACGACCGTACCAGCGGACCGGACAGAGCACCGGCGAAACCGATCTCCTCGGCCTCGGCCTGCATCTCGACGAACTCCTCCGGCCGGACCCAGCGCTCGACCGGGTGGTGCCGTACGGAAGGACGCAGGTACTGCGTGATGGTGATGATCTCGCAGCCGGCCGCGTGCAGGTCCTTGAGCGCCTGGCTGACCTCGTCGCGGGTCTCGCCCATCCCGAGGATCAGGTTGGACTTGGTCACCAGGCCGTAGTCGCGGGCCTGGGTGATGACGTCCAGCGAGCGCTCGTAGCGGAAGCCGGGGCGGATCCGGCGGAAGATCCGCGGCACCGTCTCGACGTTGTGTGCGAACACCTCGGGCCGCGAGGAGAACACCTCGGCCAACTGCTCCGGTACGGCGTTGAAGTCCGGCGCGAGCATTTCGACGCCGGTGCCGGGGTTGAGCTCGTGAATCTGCCGGATGGTCTCGGCGTACAGCCAGGCACCGCCGTCGGGGAGGTCGTCGCGGGCGACACCGGTCACTGTCGCGTAGCGCAGGCCCATGGTCCGGACCGATTCGGCGACCCGGCGCGGTTCGTCGCGGTCCAGATCCTCCGGTTTCCCGGTGTCGATCTGGCAGAAGTCGCAGCGCCGCGTGCACTGGTCGCCACCGATGAGGAACGTCGCCTCCCGGTCCTCCCAGCACTCGAAGATGTTCGGGCAGCCGGCTTCCTGACAGACTGTGTGCAGCTGTTCGGATTTCACCAGCTTCGAGAGGGCCTGATACTCCGGGCCCATCTTGGCGCGAGTCTTGATCCACTCGGGTTTGCGCTCGATCGGGGTCTCCGCGTTGCGCACTTCGAGCCTGAGTAGCTTCCGTCCTTCAGGGGCGATCGTCACAGCTCCCAGGGTACGCGCCGCTATTCAGGAGCCAATCACCCGTACGCTGATGAGCTATGTCCACCGTTCAACTCGGCAGTACGCCGGGCGCCGCCGTACCGGGTCCTGCGCCGGAGCGGCCGACCACCGAGCGTCGCTGGGTCCGGCCGCGTCCGACCGCGCGGGAGCGGCGCAGCGACCTCATCCTCGGGGTGTCGATGGCGGCGCTCGGGCTGCTGGGGACCGAGCTGGCCAGGACCTCCTCGCCGACGGCGGTCGACCTCGGTATCTGGGGCGTCGAGCCGTACGTGCTCGCCGCCGCCGGTGCGCTGCCGCTGTGTTTCCGCCGGGTCGCTCCGGTCCCCGTGATGCTGCTGGTCTCCGTCCTGTTCGTGCTGACGGGGGTCCGCGCCGGTTTCGCGTACGCCGGGAACCTCGTCACGCAGGTGTCGCTGTTCATGGCGATCTATTCGGCGGTCGCCTGGTCGCGGGAACGCCGGCTGGTGAAGGCTGCGTCGGCGCTGGTGTTCACCGGGATGTTCACCTGGCTGGGCATCAACTTCCTCGAGGCGCTGCGGATGAACCAGATCACCGGGCCGAACAAGGGCCTGGCGTCGCCGTACGTCTCGGCCGTGACGCTGGCGGTCGCCTTGAACGCCCTGTACTTCTTCGGCGCCTACCACTGGGGCCGGACGGCGTGGGGTGTGGCGCGGCAGCGGGCCGAACTCGAGGGGCAAGCCGTCGAGCTGGCCGAGCAGCAGCGAGCCAACGCGCGGCGCGCGGTGATCGACGAGCGGCTGCGGATCTCCCGTGAGCTGCACGATGTGGTCGCGCACCACATCAGCAGCATCGGGGTCCAGGCCGGGGGAGCGCGCCGGGTGATGGAGAAGGACCCGGAGGCGGCCAAGAACGCGCTCAGCGTGATCGAGGAGTCCAGCCGGACCGCGGTCAACGAGATGCGCCAACTGCTTGGCATGCTGCGCGCCGCCGACCCCGATCTGGATGTCGACGCACCGGACGAGAAGGCGCCGCAGGCCGGTGCGGACCGGCTGCCGGCTCTGATCGCTGAAGTCAACGGTCAGGGGCTGGAGGTCGGGTTCCACCAGATCGGTCCGCTGCAGGAACTCCCGCAGACGGTGTCGGTGTCGGTCTACCGGATCGCCCAGGAGGCGCTGACCAACGTCCGGAAGCATTCGACCGCGCGCAGCGCGCACATCACCCTGCGGTATCTGGGGGAAGCGGTCGAGCTCGAGGTGATCGACGACGGCCGCCCCAAGCACGCCTCCGTCGGCAGCCGGCTCGGGCATGTCGGGATTCGTGAGAGGGTCGGGCTGCTCGGTGGTGAGAGCGAGATCGGTCCCCGGCCGGTCGGAGGGTTCCGGGTCCGGGTGCGGATCCCGGTGCAGCGAGGAGTAGACGAATGATGCGCGTCCTGCTGGTCGACGACCAGGACCTGGTCCGGGCCGGTTTCCGGATGATCCTCTCGGTCGAGGCCGAGATCGAGGTGGTCGGTGAGGCGGCCAACGGCGAGAAGGCGGTCGAGCTCGCCCTGCAGCTGCGGCCGGACGTCGTACTGATGGATGTCCAGATGCCCGGGATGGACGGGATCACCGCAACGCAGAAGATCGTCGCCGCGGACGCCGGCAAGGTGATCATCCTGACCACGTTCGACCGGGACGACTACCTCTTCGAATCGCTCGGTGCGGGGGCCAGCGGGTTCCTGCTGAAGAACACCGCACCGGAGGACCTGGTCGAGGCGATCGAGGTCGTGCATTCGGGTCACGCACTGCTCGCGCCCGAGGTGACCCGCCGGGTGATCAAGCGGTTCACCGGTGGTGGCGAGCGGGTCTACCGTCCGGATCTGATCTCGGACCTGACCGAGCGTGAGCGCGAGGTTCTCGGCCTGATCGCGCGCGGCCTGACCAACACCGAGATCGCCAACCAGCTCTACGTCGGCGAGGCCACGGTCAAGACCCACGTCTCCCGAGTGCTGCTCAAGCTCGGCCTGCGTGACCGCGTCCAGGCCGTTGTCTTCGCCTACGAGTGCGGACTGGTCACCCCCGGCGACGACCTGGCCGGCTGACGCACCAGCACCGCACCAACCAGCAGTACGACGACCGCCGCGCACCCGACGACCACACCGACCGCCGACAGCACCAGCGGGAGCGCCAGTACGACGGCGACGCTGATCAGCACGAAGATCAGCGGGGTGACCGGTGGATTGACGATCGGCGCGTGGACCAGCCAGAGCATGGTCAGAAAGACAGCCACTGGCAGGGCAACGGCGTACCCGACTGATTGTGGTGCGTGGGTGGTTTCCTCGACCGCCACCTCCAGTCCACTGCCCAGCGCGGCCAGTGCGGCGAACAGGAAGAAGTGGCCGTAGCCCCAGCCGTAGGAGTGCTCGCGGCGATCGCGGAGCCCATCACCGGACGGGTGCAGGAAGTAGAGCCACCAGAGCGCGAACAGCAGGACCAGTCCGGCTCCGGCGACCAGCAGGAACGACGCACTGACGTGGTCGCTCGCCACTGCGGCTTGGACACCCCGGCTGGCCGCCAGCACGCTCTCGCCGAGCAGAATGATCGCGAACAGCCCGTAGCGCTCGGCAATGTGGTGCGGATGCCAGGTGGTCTGCGGTCCCCGCTCGGCCCACCGCGGTACGGCGAGCTCGACGGCGACCAGTAGCACGAACCAGGGGAGTGCCAGGTCCGCGAGTACCAGAGCCAGTAACCAGCCGACTTGAGCTGCTGCGATCCCCACGGCGTACTTGAGCGCCGTACTGCGCCCTGCGGGATTCTCGTACGCCGCGCGCAGCCACTGGACGACCAGTCCGGCCCGCATGATCAGGTAGCCGATGAGCACGGTCCGGTAGTCGCCCGAGGCTGCTGCTGCCGGTACGCCGGCCGCCAGCACGAGCACTCCGGCCATCTGCACCATGGTGAGCACCCGGTACAGCACGTCGTCGGTGTCGTAGGACGAGGCGAACCAGGTGAAGTTCATCCAGGCCCACCAGATCGAGAAGAACACCTGGAGGAACCCGACCACCTCGACGTGGCCGTCGGCGATGCTGTGCGCGAGCTCTGCGGTCACTGCGGCGACTGCCACCACGAAGGTGAGGTCGAAGAGCAGCTCCAGTGGGCTCGACGTCCGGTGCGCCTCGTCGATGGAGCGTGCGGTCATCCTGGTCATGTCAGGCAAGACAGCCGGCCGGGCACCGCTGTGACAGACGCCTGTCACAACTCGGTGCGGTCGTCTGTCTTGACTGGTGAGTGGCGCCGGCGGGGCGCCTGGGCAGACGGGAGCGAGTTGTGAAGATCGTCGTGATTGGCGGCACTGGGCTGATCGGCTCGAAGGTCGTACGGCGACTGGAGGCACACGGGCACAAGGCGGTTGCGGCGGCGCCCGACACGGGCGTGAACTCGCTCACCGGTGAAGGCCTGGACGAGGTGCTGACCGGTGCGTCGGTGGTCATCGACCTGGTGAACTCACCGTCGTTCGAGGACCAGGCGGCGCTGGACTTCTTCCGCACCGCCACCACCAACGTGCTGGCCGCTGAGAAGCGGGCCGGGGTCGGTCACCACGTCGCACTGTCGATCGTCGGTACCGAGCGCTCGCCGCAGATCGGCTACTTCCGCGCCAAGCTCGCCCAGGAGGAGCTGATCGAGTCCTCCGGCGTCCCGTTCTCGCTGGTGCACGCGACCCAGTTCTTCGAGTTCGTGAAGGCGATCGCCGACACCTCCGAGGTCGACGGTGTGGTCCGGATCCAGCCGGTGAACTTCCAGCCGATCGCCGGTGACGACGTCGCCGACGAGGTGGCCAGGGGCGCGACCGGCGAACCGCTGAACGGGCGGGTCGAGATCGCCGGGCCGGACAAGGAGCGGATGGACGAGTTCTTCCGCAAGGCGCTGTCCGAGCTGGATGACCCCCGTGAGGTCGTCACCGACCCGCAGGCGACGTACTACGGCGCTGTGGTCAGTGAGGACGCGCTGGTACCGATCGGCGAGGCAGTACTCGGCCGGATCCACTACGCCGATTGGGAGAAGAAATGAGCAGCGACGACTTCCTGCACGAGCTGGAGGCCGAGACGAAGGCAGAGCTCGGTGCGCTGGAGGCCGCCGTACCGGATGTTGAGCTGCCGGTAGAGCAGTGGCTGGTCGACCCGGCCGAGGAGGCCATGGAGCAAGCCAGCCTCCGCAGCCTGCTCGGTGCGGTGGAGGCACTGGAGGATCCGGGGCACTGAGACCGGCTCCGGGTGTGTGGCCGCACACCCGGAGCCCTCAGTCGACACTTCAGGCGGTCTGAAGGCGGGCCAGCTTGTCCGGGTTCATCTGGACGTTGATCTGGAAGATGCCGTCGGGCGACGAGCTGACCGTGAGGACGGTACGGACCTGGCCGTCGACGGTCAGCACCGCGGCCGGCTGGCCGTTCATCTGCGTCCAGACGATCTCCACGCCGACCCAGAACCGGGTGTGGAAGGAGCGGAAGAACTTGGCCACCCGCTCGGACCCGACCACCGGGAACTTCGACGCCCGCGCCTTGCCGTTGCCGTCGGACACACTCGTCACATCGGCCGCGAACAGGTCCTCCAGCTCCACCAGGTCCCCGGACTTGGCAGCATGCACAAAGGCCGTCAGGAGCCGCTGCTGCTCGGTCGCGTCCACCTCGACCCGCCGCTCGCCGTCCACGTGCTTGCGGGCCCGGCTGACGAGCTGCCGCACCGCAGGCTCGTTCAGCTGCAGGATGTCGGCGATCTGGCTGTACGGGTAGTCGAACGCCTCCCGCAGCACGTACGCAGCACGCTCGTTGGGGGACAGGCGCTCCATCAGCAGCAGTACGGCGAACGCCAGCGCCTCACCGCGTTCCGCGCCAAGGTACGGGTCCGCGCTCGTGTCGACCGGCTCCGGCAGCCACGGCCCGATATACGACTCCCGCCGTACCCGGGCGGACTGAGTCGCGTTGATCGCGAGCCGAGTGGTCGCGGTGGCCAGGTAGGCGGCCGGGTTGAGCACGACACTGCGGTCCGCCAGCTGCCAGCGCAGCCACACGTCCTGCACGATGTCCTCGGCCTCGCTCGCGCTGCCGAGCATCCGGTAGGCGATGCCGAACAGCCGCGGTCGCACCTCGCCGAAGATCGCCGCCGCCTGGTCGAGGTCCTCGCTCACGGTAGTCATCATTCCTCCCTGATCGCGCTGTCACCAGTTCCGACCACCGGGACACGCCGGATGTGACATCAGCCCACCGTGGCGTAGCCCACTCTCCACCGTGCGGATGACACCCGCGATCACCCTGGCGGCCGACGTACGGCGGGGTGCCGACTGGCTAACTTTGAGCTACTTCCGGTGTGGAAGTGGGGGCCGATGGGACAGGAACGGTGACGGATGCTGAGGGTGGCTGGACTCACTCGGCGGTTCGGTGAACAGCTGGCGCTGGACGACGTGACATTCGACGTCGTGCCAGGGCGGATGACCGGGTTCGTCGGGGCCAATGGCGCCGGGAAGACGACGACGATGCGGATCATCCTCGGCGTCCTGGCCGCCAACGCCGGTGAAGTGCGCTGGCACGGTGAACTGCTGACGCAGAAGACCCGGCGGGAATTCGGCTACATGCCGGAGGAGCGCGGGCTGTACCCGAAGATGAAGATCCGCGACCAGCTGGTCTTCTTCGGCCGGCTGCATGGTCTGTCGGTGGGCAAGGCCACCGAGCGGACCGACAAGCTGCTCAGCCGGCTTGGCCTGGCCGAGCGGGCGACCGACGTACTCGAGACGCTCTCACTGGGCAACCAGCAGCGGGTGCAGATCGCGGTGGCATTGATCCACGAGCCGATCGCGCTGGTCCTGGACGAGCCGTTCAGCGGTCTCGACCCGCTGGCGGTCGACGCGATGGTGGACCTTCTGCGCGAGGAGGTCACTCCAGAGGTTCCGGTGCTGTTCTCCAGCCACCAGCTCGACCTGGTCGAGCGGCTGTGCGACGACCTCGTGGTGCTGTCCCGTGGCAAGGTCGTTGCCGCGGGCCCCGTTGCGGAACTCGCGGCCAGCCAGACGCCGACGTACCGGCTGGTGGTCGACGGCGACGCCGGCTGGCTGCGCGACCTGCCCGGTCTGCACGTCCGCGACGTGGCCGGCGGTACGGCGCTCTTCGACGCCGAGGACGAGGCCTCGGCCCAACAGATTCTTCAGCAGGCGATCAGCCGTGGACCGGTCCTGGAATTCGGGCCGGAGCGGGTGGCTTTGAGCGACGTCTTCCGGGAGGCGACCCGATGAACGACCAGACCCTGGATCGGCCCTGGATGCTGATCGCCGAGCGCGAGATCAGCACGAAGCTGCGGGACAAGACGTTCATCGGATCGACCCTGGTGATGCTGGTCATCGTGATGGCCGCGGTGATCCTGCCGGCGATCCTTGCCGGTGGCAACGACTCCGACAAGATCGCGGTGATCGACGACGGCGGAGCGGCCGTCGTACAGCGGGCTTCGGAGACGCAGGGAGGCGAAGCGTACGAGCCCCTGCGGGTTGCGGATCAGGCCGCTGCCGAGCAGGCGGTGACGAACACCGACGCGACCGCCGCCTTGCTGCCGGGACCTGATGGGTACGTCGTTGTCGGCAAGGACAAGGTGGATTCCGGGGTCGGTGGCGCACTGCGCGCGGCCGTGGCCTCGGTCGGGATGGAGAAGAACGCGGCCGCTGTGAAGCTGACGCCGGAGCAGTTGCGGGCCGGTACACAGGTGACCGAGAAGATTCTGGAGCCTGGGCCGCTGCCCGGGTTCGTGGCCGACTTCGTGAACATCGGGCTGGCGCTGGTGTTCTACATGACGGCGCTCGGGTTCGGCATGATGATCGCGCAGAGCGTCGTACAGGAGAAGGAGAGCCGGGTCGTCGAGATCCTGGCTGCCTCGGTACCGATCCGGTCGCTGCTGTGGGGCAAGGTGCTCGGCAACACGGTGCTGGCGCTTACTCAGATCCTGGTGATCGCGATCGCCTCGCTGATCGGGCTGACGGCGACGGACCAGCTCGACATCCTGTCCGTCGTGGCGCCGGTGGCCGGGTGGTTCGTGGTCTTCTTCGTGCTCGGGTTCGTCGCCCTGGCCGGGCTGTGGGCGGTCGCCGGTTCGCTGGCCACCCGGCAGGAGGACCTCGGGTCCACCACGCTGCCCGGGCAGATGATCCTGATGATCCCGTTCTTCTTCGCGGTCTTCGCCGGACCGGAGGCCCGGGAGATCGCCTCGTTCGTCCCGATCGCGTCCTCGATGTCGATGCCCGGGCGGATGCTGACGGAGGACGTGCCGCTCTGGCAGCCGCTGGCGGCGATCGGGATCCTGCTCGTGGCCACGGTGCTGATCATCCGGCTCGGTGCGCGGCTCTATGAGCGCACGCTGCTCAAGACCGGCCGCCGGCTCGGTTACCGCGAGGCGCTGGCGCTCGAAGCTGGATGACCTATCGTCACAACCCGGGTGAGCGTTACAGGGTTTGCCCGGGCTGTGACGAAACCGCAATCTTGATTACCTGTGTCCTGTGTAGCGACTTGGACTACGGTCTCAACGCATGAACGTGGAGCTGCGCCATCTCCGTGTGGTCGTCCTGGTTGCCGAGGCGGGATCCGTCGGCCGGGCGGCCCGCTGGCTCAAGGTGAGCCAGCCCAGCCTCACGGCGCAGCTCAAACGGATCGAGGCCGCGTTCGGCGGTGAGCTCTTCGAGCGCTCCCGCACCGGTGTCACCCCGACCGCACTAGGCCGGTACGCCGTGGACCGGGCCCGCGCGATCCTCGTCGACGTCGACCACCTCGCCGCGACCGTGTCCGCGATGACCGCGAGCGAGTCCAGCGCCGTACGGCTGGGTGGTTTCCCGACCGCACCGATGTCCGGGATCGCGCACCGACTGCGGGACCACGGCCAGATCGAGCAGGTCAGCATCGAGGTCGAGTGGTCCACGAGCGTGCTGCTCCAGCAGTTGGAGAGCGGGCGACTCGATTTCGCGCTGCTGCGTGAGTTCCCGGGCTTCGAGCTGCGGCTCCCCACCGGGGTTGAGTCGTGCACGGTGGTCGAGTCGGAATCGGCGTACGTCGTCATGTCGGCCGACCATCCTGCTGCTGCGATTGGGCATGCAGAGATCGACCTGGCCACGCTCTCCGGTGAGGAATGGATCGGCGAACCGCCGGACGACAGCGGCTTCCACGTCCTGTTCCGCGCCGCCTGCGAACAAGCCGGCTTCCAGCCGAAGGTCGAGCACCACTCCGTCGACACCTCGGTCCTGATGGGGTTCGTCACCAGTGGTCAGGGGGTCGCGCTGATCTCGCCGACGTCGTACCGGCTGCTCTCCCGCGACGTCATCACCCGCCCGCTCACCGGCGACCCCATCCACCGCCGCCTCCTGCTGGCCTGGAGCACCGACTCACCCCGAGCCCAGATGGCCCCCGACGTCCTTGCCATGGCGACGGCTGCGTACGACGAGGCCCTGGCCGAACACGCCCGCCGCGACCAACCCCACCACCACATGCACGTGGCGTGAGCCAAACCGGCCTCACGCCACTCGCTACGTCGCTCAGGCTCCGGCCGGCCGAATCTCCGGCGAGTTGAACGGTCCCTCGAACGCACTCACATGGAACTCGCCCGTGTCCTCGGGGTCCTCCATCCGCTCCCGATACTGCTGCCCCACCCGCTCGGGCTCACCCACGGACGCCTGCCACCCAAC
>NZ_SMKA01000205.1 GCF_004348455.1 Kribbella albertanoniae | reverse complement strand
CCACCATCTGACGCGCCGGTCGGGGGGCCTCCCACGAGCCGGTACGACGTTGAGCACGGGTCAACCATCTACGCGCCCGAACGGTGGTCGATGGGTGCTCAAGGTGAGCCGACCACGCGACCTTGAGCACGGTTCGCCCGTCGCGGCGGGCCACAGGTGGTTGGTGGATGCCCAAGGTGGCGCCGGACCACGACCTCGGGTCGCGGGCGGGGCGCGGTCAGAGGAGGGTGTTGAGGACTTCGGTGGCTTCTTCGTAGCCGGCGTCGCTGATGCGTTGGAGTTCGCGGAGGTCTTTGGTGGCGGCGGCCCGGCGGGTGAGGTGTTCGCCGGCTCGGTCGTTGCCCTCGTCGAGGAGGTCGTTGAGGGTGTCGAGGTCGGAGCGCTCGTCGGCCAGGTCGGCGAGTTTGTCGGCGGCCTTCTCGTTGCCTTCGTCGGCCAGGGCCCGCAGAGTCTCGAAGTCGGTCATGAGACCGAGTATGACGCCGACCAGTCGCCGGGGGCGTGACCAGGAACTGGGGACCTTGAACACGTTATGACCTGTTCAAGGCCCCCAGTGGGTGTCCGAACCCCCGTCAGTTGCCGGGGCTCGAGTCGTTTACTCCCCTCCGGGGATGGGCGGGCTACTTGTCGGTGGCGAAGGCTGCGTCGAAGGCGGCGGTGGGCTTGTCGAAGGCCAGGGCGCGGATGACGTTGACGGCTTCGGCGGCGCCGACCTTGCGTTCCATGCCGGCGTCTTCCCACTCGACCGAGATCGGGCCGGTGTAGCCGATCGAGTTGAGGACGCGGAAGCAGTCCTCCCACTGGACGTCGCCGTGGCCGGTGGAGTAGAAGTCCCAGCCGCGGCGCGGGTCGCCCCAGGGCAGGTGCGAGCCGAGGCGGCCGTTGCGGCCGCCGCCGACGCGCATCCGGGTGTCCTTGCAGTCGACGTGGTAGATCCGGTCCTTGAAGTCCCAGAGGAACGCGACCGGGTCGATGTCCTGCCAGACCATGTGCGACGGGTCCCAGTTCAGGCCGAAGGCGGGGCGGTGGTTGATCGCCTCGAGCGCCAGCGTGGTGGTCCAGTAGTCGTACGCGATCTCCGACGGGTGCACCTCGTGCGCGAACCGGACCCCTTCGGCGTCGAACACGTCCAGGATCGGGTTCCACCGGTCGGCGAAGTCCTGGTACCCGGCGTCGATCGTCGCCGCGGGCACCGGCGGGAACATCGCGACGTACTGCCAGATCGACGAGCCGGTGAAGCCGATCACCGTGTCGACACCGAGCTTGGCGGCCGCCCGGGCGGTGTTCTTCAGGTCCTCGGCCGCGCGCTGCCGGACGCCCTCGCCGTCACCGTCGCCCCAGATCCGGGACGGCACGATCGCCTGGTGCCGGAAGTCGATCGGGTTGTCGCAGACCGCCTGACCCACCAGGTGGTTGGAGATCGCGTAGACGCTCAGGTTGTACTTGGCCAGGATGTCCTTGCGGCTCTGGACGTACGAGTCGTCGTCGACAGCCTGCTGTACGTCGAAGTGGTCGCCGGAGCAGGCGATCTCCACCCCGTCGTACCCGGCCTCGGAGGCGAACTGGCAGACCTCCTCGAACGGCAGGTCGGCCCACTGGCCGGTGAACAGCGTGATCGGGCGTGGCATCTGGCTAGCTCCCCTTAATCGGTGATCCAGGAACGGTGATCCAGGCACTGTCCGCGGCAGCTGAGCGCAGTACGGCGTCGATCAGCTGGGCGGACCGCGCACCGGCGGCGAAATCGGGCAGACCGTCCGGGCGGTCACCCAGTACGGCGGCGTAGCTGTCCGCGACGAACGAGTCGAACGCGTCCTGGTACCCCTGGGCATGTCCGGCGGGCAAGCGGTTCACACGAGCCGCACCGGGGCTCAGCGTGTCGGGGTCACGGGTCAGAATCTGGGAGGCGGTACGGCGGCCTGCCCAGAGCCGGTCGGGGTCCTCCTGGTCGAAGCCGAAGCTCCCCTCGGTCCCGGAGACCTCCAGGTAGAGGCGGTTCTTCCGGCCGGCCGCTACCTGGCTGACGACGATCGTGCCGACCACTCCGGCCTCGGTGCGGAACTGTGCGGTGGCCAGGTCCTCAGTGCGGACCGGCACTCCCCCGCGCTCGCCGCGGACCGTCCGCAGCTGCGCACTGATCGCAGCGATCTTGTCGCCAGTGACGAACTCGGTCAGGTCGCACCAGTGCGAGCCGATGTCAGCGAACGTCCGCGACGGTCCACCGGTGGAGTCGTCCACTCGCCAGTTCTGATCGTCGGCACCGGCCAGCCAGTCCTGCAGGTACGAACCGTGCAGGCTGGTGATCACACCGGCCTCACCAGCAGCGAGGCGGGCCCGCAGCTCGCGCACCATCGGGTGGTAGCGGTAGACGAACGGTACGGCGCCAACCAGGCCCGCCTCGTGCGCAGCGGCCTCGAGACCGGTCGCATCGGCCACAGACGTCGCCAGCGGCTTCTCACAGACCACGTGCTTGCCTGCGGCGAGCGCCTGCAGGGTCACCTCGCGGTGCGTGTTGTTCGGCGTACAGACGTGGATGACGTCCACATCCGTGGCCAGCAGGTCGGCGAGCGTCTCGTAGCCACGCTCGGCCCCGGATGCTTCGGCCGCCGCCTCGGCGCGCGCCGGGCTGGATCCGACCGCACCGACGATCTGCGCGCCGGAGACCAGCGCCGATCTGCCGTGCACCCGGCCCATGAAACCGCCGCCGACAATCCCGACCTTCAGCTTGGTGGACACGTCGAAGGACGCTATGTGACACTTTTGAGCCCTGTCAAGCAAAAGTCCAGCGCTCCGAGAACGGAAGTACATGAGCGAACCCGACGCGGTGTTGCGGTTGCTGCTCGACGGGCGCCCGCGGACCCGGGCCGAGCTGATCGACTCCAGCGGCCTGGCCCGCTCGACGGTGACCGGCCGGATCGAATCCCTGCTCGCAACCGGCCTCGTCGTACCGTCGGGTGAGGCTGCGTCCACCGGGGGTCGCCCGCCGGCCCGGTTCCGGCTCAATCCGGCGGCCCGGTTGATCCTCGCCGCGGATGTCGGCGCGACGCATCTGTCGGTCGCGCTCACCGACCTGACCGGCGAGATCGTCGCCCGGTCGACCACTCCGCTGAACATTGCCGAAGGCCCCGAGATCGTGCTGGCCGAGGTCGTCCGCACCGGACGGTCGCTCCTGAAGACAGCAGGCCGGTCGCTCAAAGATCTCGCCGGGACCGGCGTGGGTCTGCCGGGCCCCGTCGAGCATTCCACCGGGCGGCCGAATCATCCGCCGATCATGCCTGGCTGGGATTCGTACGACGTCGCCGGGCGACTGAGCCGGGAGCTGCCGGGACCGGTGCTGGTCGACAACGACGTGAACATCATGGCGCTCGGCGAACACGCGACCGAGTACGCCGACGTCGAGCACCTGCTGTTCGTCAAGGTCGCCACCGGAATCGGCGCCGGTGTGATCAGCGGCGGCCGGCTGCATCGTGGCGCCCAAGGCGCGGCCGGGGATATCGGCCACATCCAGACGCCAGGTCACACCGAGCTCTGCCGCTGCGGCAACGTCGGCTGTCTGGAGGCGGTCGCCTCCGCCGCGGCCATCGCCGCCCGCCTGAACGTCAGTGGCAGCCACGACATCATCGACCTCGTCCGCTCGGGCAACACCGCGGCTACCACCGCCGTCCGCCAGGCCGGCCGCGAGATCGGCACCGTCCTCGCCGCCGCGGTCAGCCTGCTGAACCCGTCCGTCCTCGTGATCGGCGGTTCACTCTCCCAGGCCGGTGATCATCTGCTGGCCGGAATCCGCGAGACCGTCTACGCCCGATCGTTGCCCTTGGCCACCACCGGACTGCACGTCACCACCACGAGGTCCCCGTACGACGCGGCGCTGCGTGGTGCCGCCATCCTGGTCCAGCAGCACGTGCTCGTCACGCCCAGTTGATCGCCAACTCGTCGACCATCTGCACTGCCGGGTCACGCGCGATGTCCCCACGCCGGACCGCCCCGACGCCGTACCGCCGCAGCCAGTACGCCGTCCGCACGAGCTCGAGCTGAATCCACCGCCGTACCCGAGCCTGGTCGAGCTCCGCCGCCTCACAGTACGCCGCAAGCTCCCGCGTCATGCCGCCCAGCAGATCGCCCTGCATCAGCACCAACGTCCGCGCCTTCATGAACGTCACCGCGTCGTACGCCGGATCCCCGATCAACCCCTTCGGATCGATCGCCAGCCAAGGCTCCCGGTCCGCGCTCAGGATGTTCCGATGATGCAGATCCCCATGAATCAGTACGTCGGGCTGCTCCCGCACCAACTCGTCAATCACCCCGAACGCCCGGGCAACCACTGCGTCAGGCAGTACGCCGCTGAACTCCGCCATGTCCTTCTGCAGTTCCGCGGCCCACTCGTCGGCACGGTCCTGCAGGCGAGGAAGCCCGTCAGGTGCGGGGATTGCGAGGAGGCGACTCATCTGCCCGCCCACCACGGCCACGTCTGCGTCCGAGTCTCGGAGGGTGGTGGGGTGGGCTCGTTCGAGCAGCATGGCGTAGTGCTCGTCGGCGCGCTCGTACAGGTGAACGGCTCCGCGGCCGTTCCAGGCTGTGTAGGCGTCCGGCTCATGCACATTGCCGGGATGGGTGAACGACACCTTCAGCACCAGCGGTTCACCGGAGCGTTGGACCGGGACGATCACGCCGACCTCGCCGTGCATCCAGTCGCCGTCCGGAGTGCAGTTCCAGCGATCCACCAGTTCACTGACAATCGCGGGCAGGGTCGCGAGCCACGCCGTACCGGCTGTGCCTTCGCGAGCGGTTGTGGCGGCGGCGAAGGCTTCGGGGATCACCAGCGCTCCGCCTTCGCCGAACGGGAAACCAGACTGAACAGCATGTCCTTCGGGGTCATCTCCCCCGCGACCACCTTGGTGACTGCTTCGGCGATCGGCATCTCGACGTCGTGCCGGTGCGCGAGCTCGGCGATCGACGAGCAGGACTTCACGCCTTCGGCAACCTGTCGCGTCGCACCGGCGATCTCGGCAACCGTCATCCCCTGGCCCAACTTCTCGCCGAACGTGCGGTTGCGCGACAGCGGCGACGAACACGTGGCAACCAAGTCGCCCAGACCAGCCAGGCCGGAGAACGTGTGCTCATCCGCCCCCAACGCTGCACCGAGCCGAGCGGTCTCCGCCAGACCGCGCGTGATCACCGACGCCCGCGCGTTGTCCCCGAAGCCGAACCCGACCGCCATCCCGACAGCCAACGCGATCACGTTCTTCGTCGCACCACCAAGCTCACACCCGACGACGTCCGTGTTCGTATAAGGACGGAACGTGCCCGAGTGACACAGCTTCTGCAACCGGTTCGCCGTACCTTCATCCGCACAGGCAACCACCGCGGCCGCAGGCTGGCCCTCGGCGATCTCGCGTGCCAGGTTCGGACCCGACACGACAGCGATCCGCTCCGGCCCGGCACCGGTCAGCTCCGCGATCACCTCGGACATGCGCAACGTCGTACCGACCTCGACGCCCTTCATCAAACTCACCAGCGGTACGGCGTCCGGCAGCACCCCGGCCCAGTCGCGCAGATTCTCCCGCAGTGACTGCGAAGGCACAGACAGTACGACGGCCTCCGCGCCATCAGCCGCCGCGGCCGGATCATGAGTCGCAGTGATCGCTTCGGACAACCGGATCCCCGGCAGGTAGTCCGGGTTCTCGTGCTGGGTGTTGATCACGTCGCACACCGACTGCCGCCGGGCCCACAACGAGACCTGGTTCCCCGCACCAGCGAGCACCGTGGCGAACGCCGTACCCCAGGATCCGGCACCGAACACCGCGACCTTTGTCATTCGTTCTCCTCACGCTCGGAACGGCGGGCTTTGCGCAGGTCGTACAGTTCTTTGGGCGGGGTCTCACCGCGCAGTTCACCCAGGGTCTCGGCGAGCGCGTGCATGATCACCTCGGTTGCCTCGTGCAACAGCTGGTTGGTGATCGGCTTGCCCTGGAACGCGCTCAGGTCGACCGGCTTCCCGGCCCGCGCCATCACGGTCTTGCGCGGCAGCAGGCGGAACCGCATCCGCCCGGTGTAGGACCGGAGAATCTCCTGCGCACCCCAGTTGGCGACCGGGATCACCGGAGCGCCGGTCATCAACGCGATCCGGGCCGCGCCAGTCTTCCCGGTCATCGGCCAGAGATCGGGATCCCGGGTGATGGTGCCTTCGGGATAAACACCGACGCACTCACCGCGTTCGACTGCTGCCACCGCGTCGCGGAACGCATCCGCGGCCTGGGTGGAATCGCGGTACACGGGAATCTGCCCGGCGCTGCTGATGATCCGGCCGGCGATCGGCAGCTTGAACAAGGACGCCTTGCCGAGCATCCGCGGGATCCGCCGGCATTCCCAGATGAAGAAGCCGAGCACGAACGGGTCGAAATGCGAGATGTGGTTCGGCACGAACACCACGCCACCGGTCCGGGGCATGTTCTCCCGGCCGGTGAACTGCGGCTTGGTCCAGATCAGCATGAACGGCTTGACGAGCGCGACGATCACGCCGAACCAGAAACCCCGCCGCGGTCTCGGGTCGTCCACTACAGCCTCCTGGTGCTGGTCACTGCTCTCCGCCATGGGAGAATCCTGCCTGATGGCAGACCTACAGGTCGTTCCCTGGATCCTGGCGATCCCGGTGAAGCGTACGGCGATCGCGAAGAGCCGGCTGGCTGCGGCCTACCCGCAGCACCGCCCGGAGCTCGCGCGCGCCTTTGCTGTCGACACTACTGCGGCTGCGCTGGCTTCGGGCCTGGTGCGCGCAGTTCTGGTGGTTACGGATGACCCGGTGGTGGCTGCGGACGTGACTGCGGTCGGCGCCCACGTCGTACCGGATCTGGCCGCCGATGGACTGAACGGCGCGCTCCGGCACGGCGCCACGATCGCCGCTGCCGAGTTCCCAGGGCATGGTGTGGCTGCCTTGTCGGCCGACCTGCCCGCGTTGCGTCCGGCCGAGCTGACGGCCGTGCTCGCGGCCTGTGTGGCACCGCGATCGTTCGTCGTCGACCAGCCAGGCACCGGTACGACGATGCTCGCGGCCGCTGCTGGTGTCGAGCTCGATCCCCGCTTCGGTGTCGGCTCCGCCCTGGCCCACCAGGCTTCCGGGGCAGTCCCCATCGACCTGCCGAACATGGACTCGGTACGGCGGGACGTCGACACTGCCGCGGATCTCGCGCACGCGGTCCAGCTGGGTGTCGGTCCCGCGACCGCTGACGTGATGTCGCTGGTGCTTGGTTCCGCAACCGGGTCCGAAGGCCTAGCCTGCTGACATGCAAGCCACTGTGAGCCGGTACGACAGCGAGACCTTCTCCGGAGCGGTGCTCACCGACACCGGGATCGAGCTTCCCTTTACCGTGCATGCGATCGCGGAGACTCCGGTTCGCCTGCTGCGGGTGGGACAGCGGGTGCGCATCCAGACCAGCGGCTCCGGTGCGAGCCTCGCGATCACCAAGGTCGACTTCGCCACAGTCCTGTAGACACAAGCGAAGGCCGGTCGCTCCTGGAGGGAGTGACCGGCCTTCTGCCGTGGTGCTAGTTACTTCAGCGTGCTGCGCGCTTGGCCGGAGCCTTCTTCGCGGCGACCTTCTTGGCGGGGGCCTTCTTGGCCGGCGCCTTCTTCGCTACTGCCTTGACCGGTGCGGCCTTCTTGGCCGGCGCCTTCTTGGCGGCAGCCTTGACCGGAGCGGCCTTCTTGGCTGCGGCCTTGACCGGTGCAGCCTTCTTGGCCGGCGCCTTCTTGGCGGCAGCCTTGACCGGAGCGGCCTTCTTGGCCGCGGCCTTGACCGGAGCCGCCTTCTTCGCCGGTGCGGCCGCCTTGGTGGCGGTCGCGGTGGCCTTCGGAGCTACCAGCTTCGGCAGCTTCTTCGCACCGGAGACAACGGCCTTCAGCTCCGCACCCGCGCGGAACTTCGGAACCACGGTCTTCTTGGCCTTGAGAACCTCGTTCGTACGCGGGTTCCGGACCAGGCGTGCCGGGCGATCGATGGCTTCGAAGGCACCGAAACCGGTGATGGCGACCTTGCCACCCTTCTTGGTCAGCTCGCGCTGGATGGTGTCGATGATCGACTCCAGGGCGTGCTGAGCCTGGCGGCGGTTTCCGTCGAAGTGCACTGCGAGCGCTTCGACCAACTGGCTCTTGTTCACTGTCTTCCCTCCGTGAACTGGGTGTCGAGCACAGCGCTCGATCTCTCAGGAACGTTATGGACTCAGCAGGCCGTTGCCAAACACCCACGCGGCATTTCGGCTTGTTTTTAGGCGATTCTTGCCACAAATCGCCCGGATCCGGTGTTCCTGCGAGGTTTTGGCCCGTTTTGCGGCAGCTTCAGAGCCAACCGCGGCGCTTGAAGATCTGGTGCAGACCGACGCACACCAACGCCATCAGACCGACCGCGAACGGATATCCGAGCTGCCAATGGAGCTCCGGCATGTAGTCGAAGTTCATCCCGTAGACAGTGCCGATCAGGGTCGGCGCGAACAGGATCGCCGCCCACGCAGAGATCCGCTTCACCTCTTCGTTCTGCTCGCTGCTCGCGATGGTGAGGCTCTTCATCTCCTCGTTCTGCTGCTGGGCCACCAGGGTCGCGTTCACCGTCAGGATGTCGCGCAGCAGCTCGCGGAAACCGTCGACCTTCTCCACCACCTCGGTGACGTGGTCGGCGACGTCGCGCAGGTAACGCTGCAGTTCCTCGTCGACGCCGTACTTGTCGAAGCCGCCGCGCAATCCCTGCAGCATGCCGACCAGTGGCCGGGTCGCGCGCTGGAACTCGATCACCTCACGGGACAACTCGTAGATGCGCCGCGACACCTTCGGATCACCGCGGAACACCTCGGTCTCGATCTCGTCGATGTCGTTCTCGAGACCTGCGACCACTGGTGCATAGCCGTCGACGACCTTGTCCAGGATCGCGTAGAGCACCGCCTCGGTGCCGAGGTTGAGCAGCTCGGGGTCGTGCTCGACCCGGCGCCGGACCGCGGCCAGGTTGGGCGCTTCGGCATGCCGGACCGTCACCACGAAGTCCGGGCCGACGAACACGTGCACCTCGCCGAACTCGACCTCCTCGGTCGCGTCCCGGTAGCGAGCGGCCTTCAGTACGACGAACAACGTGTCGCCGTACCGCTCGAGCTTCGGCCGCTGGTGGGCCTGGATGGCGTCCTCGACGGCCAGCTCGTGCAGGCCGAACTCCTGGGCCAGTGAGTTGAGTTCGCGCTGGTCCGGGCGATACAGGCCGATCCAGGCCAGGCCCTGCGGTGCCTTGTGCAGCACGCGATAGGTCTCGGCCAGCGATTCGGGCGAGGCGATCCGGCGGCCGTCGCAGTAGATCGCGCTGTCGACGACGCTGTGGCCCTTGGGCTTCTGGGTGTCGCGCGGCTTCTCGACGGCCGGCTCGATCACGGGAGCAGGTGCAGCGTGCTTACGCGCGGTGCCACGCAGTGACGGCGTACGGCTGAAGCGGCCAAAAGTGCGCAGGCGAAGGTCGGACATGAGTCCTCCAGGTGCGGTGGTACGGGTGAGAGACGGCACACGTCTGCCCGACCAGCACTGCAGGAACTGTGTCTTCCTAAAGGGAAAAAGGGAAAGAGAGTCAGTCCTACAACGGTCGAGCGAGACCGATAGGTCTGGAGGGTTCGCTGCTGTTCATCAGCGCCTCACCTCCTAGGTCTCGCAAGCCTTGTTCTGACAACCACGCAAGGGTAACACCAGAGTTATCGCCCCTGTCCACCAAAGTGTTACAGGGGCGAGAACTCAGCAGCTCAAGCCTTTGCGGGCAAGGTGGCCGGCTTGAAGGCCGGACGGGTCGCTTCGTAGGCGGCGATGTCGGCCTCGTGGGACAAGGTGATGCCGACGTCGTCGAGGCCGTTCAGCAGCCGGTAGCGCGTGTAGTCGTCGATCTCGAAGGGCGCGGAGAGCTCGCCCGCGGAGATCGTCTTGGCCTCGAGATCGACGGTCACCTTGGTGCCCGGGTCCTTCTCGACCGTTGCCCACAGCTGCTCGACGACGTCCTGGGTGACCAGGGCCGCGAGCAGTCCGGCCTTGCCGGAGTTGCCGCGGAAGATGTCGCCGAACCGCGAGCAGACGACGACGCGGAAGCCGTAGTCGAGCAGGGCCCAGACCGCGTGCTCACGCGAGGATCCCGTCCCGAAGTCGGGGCCGGCGACGAGGACGGACACACCGCCGTACTCCGGCTGGTTCAGGACGAACGCGGGGTCGTTGCGCCAGGCAGCGAACAGGCCGTCCTCGAATCCGGTCCGGGTGACCCGCTTCAGGTACTCGGCCGGGATGATCTGGTCGGTGTCGACGTTGCTGCGGCGCAGCGGGGCCGCCGTACCGATGTGCTGGGTGAAGGCATCCATGATTTCTGAGCTCCTCAGACGTTCTCGGGTACGGCGACATCGATGGGCTGCAGGTCTGCCGGGGCGGCGAGCGTCCCGGTGACGGCGGTCGCGGCGGCAACCAAGGGCGAGACCAGGTGGGTGCGACCGCCCTTGCCCTGGCGGCCTTCGAAGTTGCGGTTCGAGGTGGAGGCGCTGCGCTCGCCGGGTGCCAGGGTGTCCGGGTTCATCCCCAGGCACATCGAGCAACCCGCGCCCCGCCACTCGGCGCCGGCGTCCTTGAAGATCTTGTCCAGCCCCTCGGACTCGGCCTGCAGCCGGACCCGGCCCGACCCCGGTACGACGAGCATCCGGGTGCCCTCGGCAACCTTCCGCCCGGCCAGCACACCGGCGGCAGCACGCAGGTCCTCGATCCGGCCGTTGGTGCAGGAGCCCAGGAAGACCGTGTCCACCTTGACCTCGCGCAGCGGCGTACCGGCCGTCAGGCCCATGTACTCCAGCGCGCGCTCGGCCGCGACCTTGTCGTTCTCGTTGTCGAAGTCGTCCGGCGACGGCACGTTGGCCGACAGCGGCACACCCTGGCCGGGGTTGGTGCCCCAGGTGACGAACGGCGCGATGTCCTCGGCGCGCAGCACGACCTCACGGTCGAAGGTCGCGTCCTCGTCGGTGGCCAGGCTCTTCCAGTACTCGACCGCGGCTTCCCAGTCGACACCCTGCGGCGCGTGCGGCTTGTCCTGCAGGTAGTTGAAGGTCGTCTCGTCCGGCGCGATCATGCCGGCCTTGGCGCCCCACTCGATCGACATGTTGCAGATCGTCATCCGCGCTTCCATGCTGAGCGCACGGATCGCCTCGCCGCGGTACTCGACGATGTAGCCCTGGCCGCCACCGGTGCCGACCTGCGCGATCAGCGCGAGCACCAGGTCCTTGGCCGAAACTCCGTCGGGCAGTACGCCGTCGACCGTGACCGCCATCGTCTTCGGGCGGGCCTGCATCAGCGTCTGGGTCGCCAGCACATGCTCGACCTCGCTGGTACCGATGCCGAAGGCAATCGCACCGAACGCGCCGTGCGTCGAGGTGTGGCTGTCACCGCAGACCACGGTCATGCCGGGCTGGGTCAGGCCGAGCTGCGGGCCGATGACATGCACGACGCCCTGGTCGGGGTCGCCGAGCGTGTGGATGCGGACGCCGAATTCCTTGGCATTCTTGCGCAGCGTGTCCACCTGGGTACGCGACACCAGGTCGGCGATCGGCTTGTCCACGTCCAGCGTCGGGACGTTGTGGTCCTCGGTCGCGATCGTCAGATCCGGCCGGCGAACCTGACGCCCGGCCAGCCGCAGGCCGTCGAACGCCTGGGGGCTGGTGACCTCGTGCACCAGGTGGAGATCGATGTAAAGGAGGTCGGGCTCTCCGTCTGCATGGCGCACAACATGTGCATCCCAGACCTTTTCCGACAACGTCCTACCCATCAGACTCTCCTTTGAGGTTTGCTGTGGTTGTGCGTGCTCTCGCTCACAGTGCGCTCGATCCGAGCCCCGAAGCGACTTGCGTTCCACGATTCGAGACGGCAGTATCGTCTCATGGACAACTCTAGCGGAGTCGGCGTGCTCGACAAAGCAGCTCTCGTTCTGTCCGCACTTGAGTCCGGACCGGCGACCCTGGCCGGACTCGTGGCGGCGACAGGGCTGGCGAGGCCGACGGCACACCGGCTGGCGGTGGCTCTCGAGCACCACCGGCTGGTCGGGCGGGACATGCAGGGACGCTTCGTGCTCGGCCCGCGACTCAGCGAGTTGGCCTCCGCCGCCGGTGAGGACCGTCTCCTCGCGACCGCCGGTCCGGTGCTTGCACGACTGCGGGACATCACTGGTGAATCCGCCCAGTTGTTCCGCCGCCAGGGCGAGTACCGCGTCTGTGTTGCCGCCGCCGAGCGTCCGTCGGGTCTGCGCGACACCGTGCCGGTGGGCAGCCAGCTGACCATGGCGGCCGGGTCGGCTGCTCAAATACTGCTTGCCTGGGAGGACCCGGAGCGCATGCACCGTGGCCTTCACAACGCGACCTTCAACGCGGCCGCGCTGGCCGGCGTCCGGCGTCGTGGCTGGGCACACTCAGTCGGTGAGCGCGAGCAGGGCGTTGCCTCGGTCTCCGCACCGGTCCGCTCCCCCAGCGGCAAAGTGATTGCCGCGGTCTCCGTATCCGGTCCGATCGAGCGCCTGTCCCGTCAGCCCGGCCGCATGCACGCCCCGGCCGTCATGGCCGCAGCCGAGCGCCTCTCCGAGGCCCTGCGCCGCGCTTCGGAGTAATCAACACCCGCAGGAAGTCCGCGGTACCAGCTCGTAGTCCAAGACCACTCTGGCCGCCTCCCGATCGGGGGCGGCCAGTAGTACGTCTACCGCCCGCCGCGCGATCTCCTCGACCGGCTGACGCACGCTGGCCAGCGGTGGGATCGTCACCGCACACTCATCGGTGCCGTCGACACCCATCACCGCAACGTCCTCCGGCACGCGTAGTCCGGCGTCCCACGCAGCAAAGAGGACGCCGAACGCCTGCTCGTCCGTAGCGCAGTACACAGCCCGCGGCGGCTGCTTCTGCTGAAACCAAGCCTGTACGGCGTCCCGCGCCGCGAACCGGGATACCGGGCCCGCGTGGTACCGCACTGTCGTCTTCGGATGCGCTTGCAGTGCTCGCTCAACCCCCGCCCGGTGTTGCGCCGTACCGGGTGAGTCTTCCGGACCTGTCAGGACAGCCAACGTCTTGTAGCCGTGCGACAACAGGTGATCCACCGCAGCCTCAGCCGCAGCCACGTAGTCAATAGACAGCGTTGAGACCGTCACACCATCCGGTACCGGGTGCAGCGCAACCACCGGCACACCTGCCGAGCTGAACCGCCGGATCGCCGGCTCCGCCAGCAGCGACACCAGTACGACGCCGTCCACCTTCCGCTCGATAAACGAGCCGATGTGCGCGGACTCCTGCGCCGGGTCACCCGCCGAGTCACCGATCAGCAGCAGGTAGCCGTGTGCCCGAGCCACGTTCTCCAGGTGCTCGGTCAGCGTGCCGAAGAACGGGTTGCGGACCTGCGGGATCAGTAGCCCCAAAGAGAAGGAGCGACCCGCGCTGAGTGCGCGAGCGACCGCGTTCGGCTTGTAGTCCAGCTCAGCGGCCGCCTCCAGCACGCGCTGTCGCGTCGCCGCCGCTACCGGCCGCGGACCGTTGTTGAAGACGTAGCTGACGGTTGCCGTGGACGTGCGCGCCCGTTCGGCGACGTCACGAGCCGTCGCCATCAGTCTCCCCTGCTACCGACCCTGCTGCGGCCACGATCCGCGCAGCGATCTCCTCGGCAACAGCAACGGCGTCCAGCTCGGTCACAATCCGCACGGTACCTGCCGGATCCGGAGTGAACGTACTGAGACCGTCAGCGCCGATGGTGACGTGCCCGGGCTCAGACAGCGCGAACAGATCCGGCCGGGTCAGGGTCAGCACTGCTACCGGGTCGTGCGGGACGTTCCACGTCTCGTTCCAGTACGCCCACCACTGCTCGATGTCCGCACCCAGTGCCGCACCGAGTGGCCCGGCGGTCCGGATCCGTTGCAGCAGGTCGTTCGTGATGCTGACCTGACGGGTGATCTCGATGGCAGTGATCGTGGTGGGGATACCTGCTGTCAGTACGGCGCGGGCAGCCACGTCGTCACTCTTGAAGTTGTGCTCCGGCTCAGCGTCCGCACCGAACCAGCCACCCATGACCCACAGGTGCCGGATCCACTGGGCCGCCTGGGGCTCCAGCTCGAGTGCGGCGGCCAGATTGGTCAAGGGGCCGATCGCAACGACATCCAGTGCGCCCTGGTTGTTCTGCAGCCGGGCGACCAGGTCTTCGGGCGCACTGCCCGGTGCGAACGTCTCCGCGTCCAGATCCTTGTGCAGGGTGCCCTCGTGACCGGCCCACCAGACCGGCCGTCCGGACAACGGTTCCGCCGTACCGGCCACGACAGTGAGGTCGCGTCCGGCCAGAGCGCCGTACCGGCGGGCCAACTGCGAGCGCAGCCGGGTGTCGCCGTACACGGTGTGGATGGCGACGAGGTCGAGGCTGGGCGTGCCCAGGATCAGTGCGAGTGCCATCGCGTCGTCGACGTCCGAGCCGATGTCGGTGTCGAGGATCAGTTGCCGCATTTGGTCCATCTCTACTTGAGTCCGCTGCTGGAGACGGACTGGACGAAGTACTTCTGGAAGCCCGCGATGACCGCAAGCGGGATGATCGTGAGGACAACTGCACCAGCGAAGACCAAGCCGTAGTCGGTGAAGTTCTGCCCTTGCAGGTTGGCCAGCGCTACCGGACCGACGATGTGGTCGGCGTCTGTACCTATTAACAGTGGCCAGACGTAGGACTGCCATTGGAAGAGGAACAGCATCAGCCCGGCGCCGATCAGGGCCGGCCGGGACAGCGGCAGGTAGATCCACCGGAACACCCCGAACCAGCCGAGCCCGTCCAGCCGGCCGGCCTCGACCAGCTCGGCCGGGATCCCGAGGAAGAACTGCCGGAGCAGGAAGATCGCCATCCCGTTGCCGATCCCGGGCAGCACCAGGCCGGTGAAGGTGTTGGTCAGGTTCCAGTCCCGGAACATCGCCGACAGCGGGATAGCGATCGCGTCGAACGGCACCAGGAAACTCAGTACGACGATGCCGAACGCGAGGCCGCGACCGCGGTACTGGAAGGCGGCGAGCCCGAAGGCGGCGGAGGCGCAGACCGCCAGCCCGACCACCACGGTCGCTGCGCTGACCAGGATGGAGTTGAGGGTCGCGCGACCGATCTCGCCACCGAAGAGATCGCGGTAGTTGATCAGGGTCGGGCGCAGCTCGAAGAACGATTCCCAGGTCAGCGGGCTGAGGTGCGCGAACGTCTCCGAGCCTGGGCGGAACGAGTTCGTGACGACCCACAGCAGCGGGATGAAGAAGAGCAGACCGATCACGGCGCCGAGCACCGACAAACCGAGTCGTCTCATGCGTGATCACCTCGCAGCAGGCGGAACTGCGCGGCCACGATTGCGATCGTCAGTGCGACGAGCAGGACGACCTCGGCCTGGGCCACGTGGATGTCGCCCAAGGCGTAGGCACGGGTGTAGACGTCGTACATCAGGAGGTTGCTGACGCCGTTCGGTCCGCCTTTGGTGAGGATCTGCACGGGAGCGAACACCAGCAGGTTCGACACGGTGTCGGCGACGAGCACGAACGCGAGTGGCCGCCGTACCAGCGGGAGCGTGACCGAGATCATCCGGCGCCAGGCACCGGCACCGTCGAGCAGTGCGGCCTCGCGGATCTCGCCTGGGATGTCCTGGATTCCGGCGATCAGGAAGAGCATCCAGTAGCCGACGCCGATCCAGGACAGCAGCACGATCAACGCCGGGAGGACCTGGCTCGACGAGGTGAGGAACGGCTGCTCGGGCAGACCGAGCCGGGCCAGCAGACCGTTGGCGATTCCGTCCGGCCGATAGATCACACTCCAGATCACGGCCGAGACCGCTGGTGGCGTGGCGATCGGGAGGATGACCAGGGTGCGCCACAGGCGGGTGCCGGGTGCGCGCTGGGTGAAGAGGACGGCGAGCAGGAACGATGCGACGACCTGGATCGGATTGATCAGCACGGTGAACAGGAGCGTCACGGCGACGGCTTGGCGGAAGTCCTTGTTCGCCAGCAGATCCGTGTAGTTGCTGAGGCCGGTGAAGACGCGGCCGCCGCGGAGCAGGCTTTCGGCGTAGAAGCTCTCGATCAGGGCGTAGATCGCCGGGCCGATCCGGAGCACGGCGAGACTGATCAGCGCCGGCGCCAGGAAGGCGAGCGCGATCAGTCCCTGTCGCTGCTTCTTCACTTAATAGACTTCCATGCGGCGGTGAGCTGGCGGGTTGCTTCGGCGAGGCGGGCGTTGGGATCGCTGCCGTTGCGGATGTCGGCGAACGCCTTACCCATCACTTCCTCGAACTGGATGTAGCCGACGCTCACCGGCCGCGAGGTCGCCGTACTGGCTGCCTCGTACGCCGTGATCGCGGAAGCGCCGGCGGTGTGCGCGCCGGAGTAGGCGTCCATCGCGGGCAGGTACTGCTTCTGTGCCTCGAGGTTGGCCGGGATGATCGTGGTCGTCTTCGTGGTGGCCAGGTTGCCGGCCGGATCGAGGGTCGCGAACTCGGCGAACTTCCGCGCCATCGCCTGCTGCTTCGACGCCGGATTGATCCCCAGCGACCAGGATCCGGTCGGTGTGACCGGCTTGCCGCCGGCGAAGTACGGCAGCGGCGCGACACCCCAGTCGAACTTGGCGCTGCCGAAGATCTTCAGGTCCCACGGACCACCGACGAAGAACGCCGCGTTGCCGGTACTGAACACCGGCCCGGTCTGGAAGCCGCCGATCCCCCGCGGCGACAGTCCGCTCGCGTAGGTGGCGCCGTACCACTGCATGGCCTTCTTCCAGCCCTCGGTCTCGACCGCCGGCGTGAGCGCGTCGTCGCCGGTGACGCCGGAGCCACCGCCGAGCGACTCGGCCAACGGCTGCAGCTGGTAGTACGCCTCGGGCTGCTCCATGAACAGCCCGTACTTGGTCCCCGCCTGCTGCGCCTTGCGGCCCGCCGCCTCGACCTGCTCCCAGGTCCAGCGCTTGGCCGGATCCGCGGTCGGCGGCGCGACCTGCGCCTTGACCAGCGCGGTCTTGTTGTAGAAGAGGAACTGCGTCGAGTTCCACATCGGCAGCGACCACAGCTTGTCGCGGAAGTGATTCACCTTGTACGCCGTCGCCCCGAACGAACTCTTCGCCCGCTCGTCCAGCTCGCCGAGCTCCACCAGGAACCCCTTCGCCGCCAACTGCGACACCCGCGGCTCGTCGACCGTGTAGACGTCGATCCCCGCATCCTTCGCACTCAGCCGCTGCTGCATCGTCGCGTTGAACTGATCGAACGGAATCTGCGCGTAGGTGACCTTGATCCCCGGATTCTTCGCCTCGAACGCCGCAATCACCGGCGCATACGTCGCCGCATTGTCCGTCCCGGTAAACGTGATCGTCCCCGTCTCCGGCCCGGTGTCCCCGGCAACCGGCTGATCAGACGACCCACCGCACCCTGCCACCACCGCCGCAACCACCAGCGCCGCCAGCACCACATTCCGCCTCATGAGCACCTCTCAACCAACCGGCCCGAGAATCTAAGCGGTTAGAC
>NZ_SMKA01000204.1 GCF_004348455.1 Kribbella albertanoniae | reverse complement strand
ACCCCGAGCCCCCGACTCGAGGTCCTGATCAGCCACGATCTTGTCCAGAGCAGCCTGCAACTTCGCCGCCTTGTCCGGCGCAAGCGCAACAGTTCCAGCCTCCGGAAACGCCCGTTCCCCAGTCGTCTGCGGCTTTCCACCCCCGCCCGCACATGCAGTCACCGCCACGAGCAGAATCGCCATAATCCCCCAGAGCCTCATGATCGATGGTCCCACTCAGCGGGTCATCACCCAGTCGACTGTGCCCGCAAGGGCAGCGAACTCCTGGATGGCCCGGGAACGGCGGGAGGCCAGCCAGGCCAGGGAGATCTTGTTCGGGGCGAGGTCGTTCACCGGTACGGCGCTCACGTCGGCGCGCTGGTAGAACCTCGCCACGGAGAGCGGGAGGATCGAGATACCGCGACCGCTCGCGACGTGTTCCAGCTTCTCCTCGACGCTGGACACCTCGGAGAAGCGGCGCGACCTGCCCGATCGCGGCTCGACGGCGATGTCGCGCCACTCCGGGACCTGGTCGGGGTGCTGCATGAGGTGTTCGTCGGCGAGGTCGCCGATGTCGACGGACGGCTTGCCGGCCAGTCGATGGTCCGCAGGCAGGATGGCCAGGCGGGGTTCCTCGAACAGCGGCCGGATACTCAGCCCCCGTTGCTCGATCGGTAGGCGTACCACACTCACGTCGGCGCGACCGT
Source organism: Kribbella albertanoniae (assembly GCF_004348455.1). Lineage (GTDB taxonomy): Bacteria > Actinomycetota > Actinomycetes > Propionibacteriales > Kribbellaceae > Kribbella > Kribbella albertanoniae. The sequence continues at coordinate 16,855 of NZ_SMKA01000204.1, read as the reverse complement.
CGTACAGGACCTGCACCTGATCGAAGGTGGTCGTCCGGAGCACCTCGACCTCGATGTCCGGCCGGAGCGCTTCGAACGCCCGCACGGCCGGGGTCACGGTGATCCCGGGCATGAAGCCGATCGTGAAGGTGCGCGGGCCGCGAGCGGCCTGGGCGACCCGGCGACGGAGGGCCTCGGCCGAGCTGATCAGCGGCCGCGCGTCCTCGAGCAGTTGCCGACCGGCCGCGGTGAGCTCGGTCGCGCGTTTGGTGCGGGCGAAGAGCTGGGCGCCGAGCTCGTGCTCGAGCGCACGGATCTGCCGTGACAGCACCGGCTGCGCGATGTGCAGGCGCTCCGCCGCGCGCCCGAAATGCAGCTCCTCGGCGACGGCGACGAAGTACCGGAGCTTGCGCAGGTCGACGTCAGTCATACCTTCAGGGTATTACAGACGCCCGAACAGGTCTTGGACCGCGAGCACCCGGCAGGCGCATCGTGAAAGGGAATCCCCACCACGAAAGGCTTTCTGATGACCCTGCACGACCAGCGCATCGTTCTCCTCGGCGGTACGTCGGGAATCGGGCTGGCCACCGCCCGCCTGGCCGCGGAGCACGGCGCCACCGTGATCGTTGCCTCCAGCAACCCTTCCTCCGTCGAGCGAGCACTGGCCGAACTCCCCGCAACCGCTGACGGCACGACGGTCGACCTGACCGACCCGGCCGCTGTCGAAGCGTTCTTCGCCGGACTCGACCCGTTCGACCACCTCGTCTACACCGCCGGCGAAGCGCTCACGCTGCTCGAACTCCGGTCCCTCGACCTCGCCCGCGCGCGGCAGGCCTTCGAACTGCGGTACTTCGGCGCACTCGGTGCGATCCATGCCGCCGTACCGAAGATCCGCTCCGGCGGTTCCGTCGTACTCACCAGCGGAACCGCCGCCGACCGCTCCGGACCGGGCTGGGCCGTCGCCGCCAGCATCTGCGGAGCCGCCGACTCCCTCGTCCGCGCGCTGGCTCTCGAGCTTGCCCCGATCCGGGTCAACGCCGTCAAACCCGGCATCGTCCGAACCCCCTTGTGGCCGGACGGATTCGACTACGAAGCCGCCGCCGAAGCACTCCCGGTCGGCCGCATCGGCGAACCCGAGGACATCGCCGAGGCTTACGTCTTCCTGATGAACCAGCACTACGCCACCGGCTCCATCGTCACCGTCGGCGGCGGCAACGTCCTCGTCTGACCGCAATCACCTTGAGCACGGTTCAGTCATCCCCGCGGCCAGAACGTGGTCAACCGGCGCTCAAGGTGCCCCGCCCCGACCACCTTGAGCACGGTTCAGTCGTCCGCGCGGCCAGAACGTGGTTGACGGGTGCTCAAGGTGGGTTAGTCCTGGACGACGTACAGGGTGTTGGTGTCGGGGTCCTGGAAGGTGAACATGGGTGGGACGCCGGGCCAGGACAGGAGGTCGCTGGTCGCCACCTGCTCGGCGGTGAGGTGTTGGTGGGTGGCGGCCGCGTCGGGGGTGCCTAGGCGGATGCCGGTGTCGAGGCCGGCTTCGGTCGCGAGGGTGAGGGCGATGTTGGCGCCGCCGGGGGTGGCGACGACGATCCAGCGGCCGCCGAGTTGCGGGAGTGGGGCGTCGACAACGAGGGCGAAGCCGAGGGTCTTGGTGTAGAACTCCAGCGCGCGGTCCTGGTCGGTGACCGGGATGCCGACGGTGTGCAGACTCGTGAAATGGTTCATGGTGACTCCTCAAGGTGAAAGATGCTTTCACTCAGGAGGTAGAGACTGCTCCGGAGATTTCGACATCACCGGGCAAAGGATTTTCGAGCCCGTACAGAACGAGGTACTGATCAGGCGTGTCCAGTACGGCGAGCACCTCGTGCCGAACGGTCAGTTCGCCGAGCACCGGGTGCTTGAGGCGCCGCTCCCCCGACACATGCCGCCTGACGTCCCGCCGCGGCCACCGCTCGGCGAACTCCGGAATCGCGAGCAGTTCCTCGACCAGTACGCCGTACTCCGGGTCATCGACCATGTGCCCAGCCGCAGCACGGAGGTGGGCGACGACATCGTCCGCCACCTCGTCCCAGTCCAGGTAGAGCTCGCGGGCCGCGGGGCTGAAGGCGTACCGCGCGTTGTGTGGACGGTCGGCTGAGAAGCGGCCAGGGAACAGGAAGGCGGCAGCGTCGTTCCAAGCCAGCACCTCACCGATCCGCCCGAGCACCACAGCGGCAGTCGGGACCACCAGGAAGTTCATCGTGCGGAGCGCCGACTCCGAGACCGTCTGCACCTCGAGCGCCGGCGTCTCCGTGTCGGCAGCCAGTGCCCTGAGGTGGTTCGACTCGTCGTCGGTCAGGCCGAGGGCGCGGATCAGCGCTTCGAGCACGCTGTCCGACGGATGCGGGGCGCGCCCCTGCTCGAGCCGCGTGTAGTAGCCGACACTCACCCCGGCCAGGTCGGCGAGCTCTGCACGCCGCAGACCGGGCGTCCGGCGTGGCTCCTCGCTGTCCGGAGGTGTCAGGCGCCCACGACGCTCTCGCAAGAACTCGCCCAGCTCCCGCCGCCGTGCCGATCTCACCCTGTCCTCCAACCTGGGTGGTCCTGTCAGGTGCACCCAGCAACCTTTTGTCCGCCTGTTCCGCGGACCACGGTAGTAGTTGTGCCCACTCGACGTTCGGCTACTACTGCAGCCGCCTTGTCCTTCTTCCTGATCACCCTCAACGCCTCGACGGTGACCACGGCGTTGCCGATGATCGGCCGCGATCTTAACGCGCGAGCCGGCCTGGCCTGGGTGCTCACCGGCTACTCGCTCGTGTTCGCCGTCGCGCTGCTTCCGGCCGGGGCATGGGCCGACCGGATCGGTGCCCGGCGCGCGTTCGTGGCCGGCCTCGCCTTGTTCGCCGCGACTTCCGCGGTCTGCGCACTCGCCACCAACCTCACAGTTCTGCTCGCGGCGCGCGCAGTCCAAGGCATCGCGGCGGCGGTCATCCTCCCGTCGGGACTGTCGATGCTCAACGCGGCCTACCCCGAACCATCCGAACGCGGCAAAGCGGTCGGCCGCTGGAGCGCGGCCGGAGCGATCGCACTCGTGGTTGGTTCGCCCTTGGGTGGAGCGGTCACGAGCGCGATCGGCTGGCAGGGCACATTCTGGATCAACGTTCCGCCCACACTGCTCGCGCTCGTCGTCGCCCTCCGCACCCCCGCTACCCCGAAGCCACAGCCGGTACGGCGGACGTCGTACCGGGAGCTGGTCACCGCGCCGGCGGTCGTGCTCAGCTCGGCCACCGGGTTCGCGCTGAACTTCGCGACGTACGGGACGATCTTCGTCGTGACACTGTTCCTGCAGCAGGACCGCGGTCAGTCTGCCTGGGTGAGCGGTCTGGTGTTCATCCCGATGACCCTGCTCATCATCCCGGCGAATCTGCTGACCGGCCGACTGGCGGTCAGGCTCGGCATCCGGCGCACCCTGCTGCTCGGTCAAGGCCTGATGGCCGCCGGTCTGGCCGGCCTGCTGATCGGCGGGCCGGTCTGGGCGTTCGCCCTTTGGCTGCTGCCGCTCGGGATCGGCGGCGGTCTGATCGCACCGACCACAACCACGCTGATGCTCAACGGGCTACCGCCCGCGCGCAGCGGATTCGGGGCCGGCCTGCTGAACGCGATCCGGCAATTCGGCAGCGCCGCGGCTCCCGCCGTACTGGCTCCGCTGGGGTTCCGGCTCTGCATGATTCTGTCGGCGGTGGTCATCGTCGCGCCCGCACTCATCGGAAGGAAGCAATGCCTACCCACGGCCAACACCACTACGAAGACGCCGGCGGCCGCGGACTCCCAGTCCTAGCCCTGCATGGTGTCTTCGGTCGCGGACTGACCTTCGCCGCCCTCGCTGAGCAGCTGCTGCCGGAGTACCGCGTGATCGCGCCCGACCTTCGCGGGCACGGTCTCACCACAGCGGCCGGCGACTTCAGCCGGGAGGCGTTCGTGGATGACATGGCGCAGTTCGTCGAGGCGCTCGGCCTGGCGCCCGTGCTGCTGTACGGACATTCGCTCGGCGGCGTCACGGCGTACCAGCTAGCTGCCCGGCGACCCGAGCTGGCGCGTGCCGTGGTCGTCGAGGACGTCGGTGCGGTCACCGATGAGACTGCGGTAGCCCAGCCGGTGCTCGACGTAGCGGACTGGCCGCGCCACTTCGCGAGCCAGGCGGCGGCTGCGGAGTTCTTTGCCACGACTCCTGCTCCGGACTACTTCCTGGAGAGCGTTGTCGACGGCGAACTGCTCTTCGACCTGGCCACGATGATGCGCGTCCAGGAAGGCAACCGTGGCGCGTGGTGGGCCGACTGGGAGGCCGTGAACTGTCCGGTGTTGTTGCTGCGAGCAACCAACAGCTTCCTGCTGAGCGCGGACCAGGCTGTCGAGATGGCACGGCGGCGGCCGGGCACCGAGCAGGTGGTGTTCGAGGGTACCGGGCACTGGATTCATCGAGAAGACCCGGACGGCTGTGCTGCTGCCGTCCGGGCCTTCGTCGAGCGAACTACTTGGCGACGACGCGGAGCGTGAACTCGCCCTCGAAGTTGCCGGTGTTGCGGGCGACCATGCCCGCCGAGCGCAGGGCCTTGAGGTCGGCGTTGGCCTTCTCGCCCATCGCCTCCATGACGCTGCTGACGCCGTCGAAGTCGACGTAGGCGATGCCGGTGGCACCGGACACGTCCGGTAGGGCCGCCTTGAAGCTCTCCGAGGCACCGAGGTTGCCGCTCTCGAGCACCTTCGCGGCGTACTCCTTGTCGGTCGAGACGACCAGGGTGTCACCGTCCTTGGCGGTCTCGATCGGCACCTGGACCGGCGACTCCTGCTGCAGGAGCGTGGTCAGCTTCGCGATCACCGGCTCGGCCTTGGCCGGGTCGGTCTCCAGCCGGGCCGCGATCTTCGGGCCGGCCGAGGCGTCCTTGTCGACGACGAGCGACAGGTTCTTGCCGAACAGGGCCTTCAGGTCGTCCGGCAGCTTCAGGCCGGTCTGCTCCGCGAACCCCTGCACGAGGTCGCCGAACTCACCGCTCTTCCCAAGGCTCTTCCACGCCGTGTCGATCGTCGAGTCGACACCCGACACACTGATCGCCGCGGCGGTCGTGTCCGGCAGCTTGGTGACGAGCTCGCTCGCGTCGGCCGCCTTCGCCACGATCTCCTGGTCGGAGCGGACGAAGCCCTTGAGCTCGACATACTGGGCGTCGAACCGCAGCGCCGCAGCCATGCTGCCGTTACCGATCGGATCGACCTTGGCCGGACCCATCGACCCGACCGCCTTGGTCAGACCGGCGAAGTCCGCCCACAGCGTCGCAAAACCGGGCTCGCCCAGCTTCTCCAGGTCAGCCTGGTACTGCGTGTTCTCGGCCAGCGGACTGGTCTTCGCGGCGGCCATGGCGGAGTCGAGCTCTGCCTGGGTCTCGGCGACCACCATGTAGCCACCGGTGAACGCGTAGGCGGGATCGTCGGGCTCCTTGACGCCCTTCTCCATCGCCTGGGTGGCGGTCTTCTCGTCCTTCACCTGAACCGCGAAGACGAGACTGGGCTCCTTCTTCTTGGCCTCGGTGGCCGGCAGTGCGGCGATGCCGACCCGGTCACCGAGCCACGGCTCGACGTCCTTGGCGTAGTCGACGTCCTTGAGGTCGTCGTCGTCCGCCTTGATCGCCTCGAAGATCTTCTGGCGCAGGTCGTCCTTGTCGCCGGTCAGCTTCAGCTTGTCCTTGGCGGACGGGAACTTCATCAGGAACCGCAGCGCGGCGAGCTTCTGGCCGGCCGACGGGTTCAGGTCCACGCGCAGGTAGCCGATCGCCGTACCGGGAAGCACCGTGTCCGGCTGCTTGCCACCGTTGAGCTTGCCGTAGGCAAAGATTCCGCCGCCGGCCACCACCAGCACCATGGCCAGGGCCGCGACGATCGGGATCAGCTTGCCCCGCTTGGGCTTCGGCGCCTCCGGCTGCCACGTGCCGCCCATTTGCACCTGCTCATAGGGAGCGAAGTTCTGGGGCGGGTACTGCGCACCACCCTGCCCCGGGAACTGCGGGCCGGGCGGAGTGTTCTGGTCAGACATCAACTTCCCCCTCGTACGGACCGGTGGCCTCACCCACCGGACCAAGACACCCTAGTGCACCGGCGGGTGGCCCTCTGACGCAACAGGTTTCGAACCGGTTGCATCCTCGGCCCGCCAAGTGACGGCCGCAATCACTGCTGCTGCCAACGCCGCACCCACCAACCAAGCCACCGCGGGCGTCCACGTATGCAGCTCGAGCGGTGCCGCCACCAGGTCACCCGGCTTCGCAGCCTCGAGCCGAGGGTTCAGCGGGTCGTGCCCCAGCAGCATCCCCACACCCCAGGACACACCGGAACCCAAGCAAGCACCCAGTACGACGACCGCCACCGACCAGGGGCCGTAATTCCGCAGCCACCAGAACAGCGCGCCGCCGAGCAGGAAGGCAGTCACGAACCCGATCGCGGTGAACGTGCCGTCCGGCCCGAACACCCGGGTCATCTGCTCCTCCCCCAGCGCCCCGCCCTGCTCGTCCACCGTGTACTGCGCCAGTGGCGAGAACTGCTGCCAGGCCCAGCCACCAACGACCCCGGCCACCAGGAAGACCACCACGGTGACCAGAATCGCCTTCGCCCACGGCATCACCGGCTCAGGCGCCGGCGGCACCCCGAACGGATTCATCGACGGCGGCGCAAGATAAGGCCCCGGCTGTCCATAGACAGGCCGCGGCGGCAAGGAGTCACTCACCTCGACAGTGTGCCGCATAACCCCTACCCGGCCAGGCAGGAGGGGCCGAGGAGGGCTTTCAGGTCGGCCATCAGGGAGGAACTGGGGGTGACGCGGAAGCGGTCGCCGATGCGCATGACGGTGGTTTTCTGGCGGGCTTCCAGGCGGAGCTGGACCTCCGTCATACCGGGGTGGGACTGGAGGACGTCGCGGAGCTGGTCGACGACGGGCTTGGTACAGCGGGTGACGGGCATGGTGATGACGACCGGGCCGCTGGGGCCCTGGGTCAGGTCGGGGACGACGACCTCGTCGCCGCTCAGCTCGACGCGGTCCTCGCGCCGGCGGATGCGGCCCTTCATCAAGATGATCGCGTCGTTGCTGAGCAGGTGGGCGTGCAACTGGTACGCCGAGGAGAACATCATCACCTCGATCGAACCTTCGAGGTCCTCGATGGTGACGATCGCGTAGATGTCACCGCGCTTGTTCACCTTGCGCTGGACCGCGGTGACCAGGCCGCCGATGGTGACCCTGGTGCCGTCGGGGCGATCCTCGTCACTGAGAAGCTGCCCGATCGTGCAGTCGGTGCCGTTGGTGAGCACGTGCTCGACGCCGAACAGCGGGTGGTCGGAGACGTACAGACCGAGCATGTCGCGCTCGTGCGCGAGCTTGGTGGCCTTGTCCCACTCCTCGATCTCGGGCACCCGCACCGACAGCCGGCTGTTCACCTCGCCGTCGCCGCCGGCCGGCTCCTCGTCCCCCATCGAGAACAGGTCGAACTGGCCGTGCGCCTCGTTCCGCTTGAGGTCGATCGCCTCGTCCACCGCCTGCTCGTGGACCGCGACGACCGCACGCCGGGCGTGGTTCATCGAGTCGAACGAACCGGCCTTGCCCAGCGACTCGATGACCCGCTTGTTGCAGACCGGCAGCGAGACCTTGTCGATGAAGTCGACGAAGTCAGTGAACCGGCCCTTCTCCTCGCGGGCCGCGACGATCTCGGCGACCACGTTCACGCCGACGTTGCGGATCCCGGACAGACCGAAGCGGATGTCGGTGCCGACCGGGGTGAAGTTCGAGTCGGACTCGTTCACGTCCGGCGGGAGCACCTTGATACCCATCCGGCGGCACTCGTTGAGGTAGATGGCCATCTTGTCCTTGTCGTCCTTCACCGACGTCAGAACAGCAGCCATGTACTCGGCCGGGTAGTTCGCCTTCAGGTACGCCGTCCAGTACGAGACCAGCCCGTACGCCGCGGAGTGCGCCTTGTTGAACGCGTAGTCGGAGAACGGGAGCAGGACGTCCCAGAGTGCCTTGACCGACCCCTCGGAGAAGCCGTTCGCCTTCATGCCCTCGGCGAAGCCGACGTACTCCGCGTCCAGCACCTCGCGCTTCTTCTTGCCCATCGCCCGGCGGAGCAGGTCCGCCTTGCCCAGCGAGTAGCCGGCCAGGCGCTGGGCGATCTCCATCACCTGCTCCTGATAGACGATCAGGCCGTAGGTGACACCGAGGATCGGCTCGAGGGCGACCGCGAGCTCGTCGTGCGGGTAGCTGATCTCCTGCTGCTTGTTCTTGCGCAGGGCGTAGTTGGTGTGGCTGTTCGCGCCCATCGGGCCGGGCCGGTAGAGCGCACCGACGGCGGAGATGTCCTCGAAGTGGTCCGGCTTCATCAGCCGCAGCAGCGCCCGCATCGGGCCGCCGTCGAACTGGAAGACGCCGAGGGTGTCGCCGCGGCCGAGCAGCTCGAAGGTCGCTTTGTCGTCGGGGCTGCGGCCGAGCGCATCCAGGTCCAGCGTGATGCCACGGCTGGCTTCGACGTTCTTGACCGCGTCGTCCATGATCGTCAGGTTGCGCAGACCCAGGAAGTCCATCTTGACCAGGCCGAGCGTCTCGCAGCTCGGGTAGTCGAACTGGGTGATGATCTGGCCGTCCTGGTCGCGGCGCATGATCGGGATCAGCTCGATCAGCGGCTCGCTGGACATGATCACACCGGCCGCGTGCACACCCCACTGGCGCTTCAGGTTCTCCAGGCCGCGGGCGGTGTCGACGATCTTGCGGACGTCCTGGTCGGCCTCGTAGAGCTGGCGGAACTCGCCGGCCTCGGAGTAGCGCTTGTGGCTGGAGTCGAAGATGCCGGACAGCGGCACGTCCTTGCCCATCACCGCGGGCGGCATCGCCTTGGTGATCCGGTCACCCATCGCGAACGGGTAGTCGAGCACCCGGCCGGCGTCCTTGATCGCCTGCTTGGCCTTGATCGTTCCGTAGGTGACGATCATCGCGACCCGGTCGTCGCCGTACTTCTCGGTGACGTAGCGGATCACCTCGGGGCGGCGGCGGTCGTCGAAGTCGATGTCGAAGTCGGGCATCGACATCCGTTCCGGGTTCAGGAACCGCTCGAAGATCAGGCCGTGCACCAGTGGGTCGAGGTCGGTGATCCGCATCACGTACGCGCACATCGAGCCGGCGCCGGAGCCACGGCCCGGGCCGACCCGGATGCCGTTCTCCTTGGCCCAGTTGATGAAGTCGGCGACGACCAGGAAGTAGCCCGCGTACCCCTTCGAGGTGATGACCTCGATCTCGTACTCCGCCTGCTTGCGGACGTGGTCCGGGACGCCGGCCGGGTAGCGCTTGTGCAGCCCGGTCTCGACCTCGGCGATGAACCAGGACTCCTCGTTGTGCCCCTCCGGGCAGGGGAAGCGCGGCATGAACCGGCCCTCCCCCTCGGTGAAGCTGACGTCGCACTGCTCGGCGATCAGCAGCGTGTTGTCACACGCCTCCGGGAAGTCCTTCCAGACCTCGCGCATCTCGGCCGCGGTCTTCACGTAGAACTCGTTCGCGTCGAACTTGAACCGGTTCGGGTCCGACAGGGTCGAGCCGGACTGCACACACAGCAGCGCCGCGTGCGCGGTGGCGTCCTCGGCCTTGGTGTAGTGCAGGTCGTTGGTGGCCACCAGCGGCAGCCCGAGCTCCTTGGCCAGCCGGAGCAGGTCGCCCTGGATGTTCCGCTCGATGCCGAGGCCGTGGTCCATCAGCTCGCAGTAGAAGTTCTCCTTGCCGAAGATGTCGCGGAACTCCGAGGCCGCCTTGATGGCCTCGTCGTACTGCCCCAGCCGCAGCCGCGTCTGCACCTCGCCGGACGGGCAGCCGGTGGTCGCGATCAGGCCCTGGCCGTACGTGTTCAGCAGCTCGCGGTCCATCCGGGGCTTGAAGTAGTAGCCCTCGAGAGACGCCAGCGAGCTCATCTTGAACAGGTTGTGCATACCCGACGTGTTCTTCGCCAGCAGCGTCATGTGGGTATAGGCACCCGAACCCGAGACGTCGTCGCGGCCCGAGTTCGCGTCGCCCCACTTGACCCGCTTGCGTTCGGTCCGGTGGGTGTGCGGTGTCAGGTACGCCTCGACGCCGATGATCGGCTTGACGTCGTACTTCTTCGCGGTCTTCCAGAACTCGTAGGCCCCGAAGACGAACCCGTGGTCGGTGGTCGCGATCGCCGGCTGGCCCATCTCCTGGGCCGTTTTGAACAACTCGTCGATCCTTGCCGCGCCATCCAGCATCGAGTACTCGGTGTGCACGTGGAGATGCACAAAACTGTCGCTGGACCCCATATCGGCGCGGACCTCCCAGGGCGTGAGTGAGCGGGACCGGTACAGAGTATGCGGGCCCACGGACAGTTCTGAATCGGCGCTCCGGCCGGCCCCCAGACGCCCGCTATCCGGTCGTCGCACTCTTGACAGCATATTGTCGTTACGACATGATGTTGTCATGACCGAGAACAGCGCCACCACCGTCCACGTCGCCGTCTACGACACCTACGCCGACTGGGAAGCCGGCTTCGCCACCGCCGCCATCAACCGCCCGGACTGGCAGCGCAAACCAGGCCGGTACGTCGTCCGCACGGTCGGCGCGAGCCTGGATCCGATCCGTACCACCGGCGGCATGCGAGTCCTGCCGGACGTGACGCTCGACGAGCTCACCCCGGCCGAGAGCGCGATGCTGATCCTGCCGGGCAACGACCTGTTCCCGACCCCGGCGTACCAGCCGTTCGTCGCGAGGGCGCGCGAGTTCCTGGCGGCCGACGTACCGGTGGCTGCCATCTGTGGCGCGACCGGTGGGCTGGCGATGGCCGGGCTGCTGGACGACCGGGCGCACACCAGCAACGCCCTCGAGTTCCTGCAGAGCCTCGGGTACGGCGGCGCTGCAAACTACCGCGATGAGCTCGCGGTGACCGACGGTCCGCTGATCACCGGGAAGGCGCAGGCACCGGTCGAGTTCGCCAGGGAGATCCTGGCGAAGCTCGAGGTGTACGAGCCCGCCGTACTCGACTCTTGGTACAAGCTGTACGGCTCGAAGGACCCGGCCGGGTTCTACGAGTTGATGTCAGTGTGAGTCGGCGAGTTTGTCGAGGGCCTGGTCCAGGTCCTCGGGGTACTGCGAGGTGAACTCGACGTACTCCCCGCTGCCCGGGTGGTCGAAGCCGAGGCGCATGGCGTGCAGCCACTGACGCTGCAACTGGAGCTTCTCGGCCAGCACTGGGTCCGCGCCGTACGTGAGATCGCCGCAGCACGGGTGGCCGATCGCGGACATGTGGACGCGGATCTGGTGCGTGCGGCCCGTCTCGAGGGTGATCTCGAGCAGGGTCGCGTACCGGAAGGCCTCGAGCGTCTCGTAGTGCGTGATGCTGGGCTTGCCGCCCGCGATGACGCCGAACTTGTAGTCGTGGTGCGGGTGCCGGTCGATCGGCGCGTCCACGGTGCCGGTGAACGGGTCGGGGTGACCCTGGACCAGCGCGTGGTAGATCTTCTTCACCGTCCGCTCCTTGAAGGCGCGCTTGAGAACGGTGTACGCGTACTCCGTCTTGGCGACGACCATCAGGCCGGAGGTGCCCACGTCGAGCCGGTGCACGATCCCCTTGCGCTCGGCGGCACCGCTGGTGGAGATGTTGAAGCCGGCTCCGGCCAGGTGCCCGATCACGGTCGGGCCGGTCCAGCCCGGGGACGGGTGCGCGGCGACACCGACGGGCTTGTCCACCACGACGATCTCGTCGTCGTCGTGCACGATCCGCAGGTTGTCGACGGTCTCCGGTACGACGGTCACCTCGGCCGGCGGCGGTGGCAGCTCGACATCGAGCATCACGCCGGCGGTCACGCGGGAGGACTTGAGCGCGGTCGAGCCGTCCATCTGGACCAGGCCGGCCTCGATCATCTCGGCGGCCTTGGTGCGGGAGACGCCGAACAGCCGGGACAAGGCGGCGTCGAGCCGCTCACCGGCCAGCCCGTCCGGGACCATCAGGGTGCGGGAGTTCACTTGCGCTGCTCCCTCGTGCCGTCGAGGCGGATGCCGCGCAGGGTCTGGATCACCAGCAGGATCGCGGCCGAGGTGACGGCCATGTCCGCGACGTTGAAGATCGCCCAGTGCGGCGTCTGCAGGAAGTCGATGACGTGGCCGTGGAACGGCGACGGCGGGCGGAAGATCCGGTCCGTGATGTTGCCGACCGCACCGCCGAACAGCAGCCCGAAGGCCACCGCCCAGCCGGCCGAGCCGAGCTTGCGGGACAGGTAGACGACCCCGATCGCGACGGCGATCTGGATCACGCTGATCACCGGCGTGTACCCGGCGCCGAGGCTGAACGCGGCGCCGGAGTTCCGGATCAGGTTGAACTTCAGCAGGCTGCCGATCACGTTCACCGGCTCCCCCGGCGTCAGATGCGCCAGGGCCAGAGCTTTGGTGAGCTGATCGAGCCCGAGAACCAGGATCCCGGCCACGCCGAACAACGCGATCCACTTCCACGACCGGTTCGCGGGCGGCTCCGGAGACGACGGAGAACCGGCCGACTCAGCGTCGGCCGGCTCCGGTGTTACGTCGTCCGAGGACGTGGGTGCGTCGTCGTTCAGCGACGTTCTTCGCGTTCTTTGCATGAGACGCACAGTGTCGCACGCGGGAATGCCTGCAGCCGACCCTTGCCGATGGCCTTGCCGCAGGACTCACACACGCCGTACGTGCCGTCCTCGATCCGGGACAGCGCGCGCTCGTCCTGGTCGAGCATGTCGCGGGCGTTGTTGGCCAGGGACATCTCGTGGTCGCGCTCCAGCGTCGTGGAGCCGACGTCGGCCTGGTCGTTGCCGGCGCCGTCACCGCCGTCGCGGAGCAGCCCGACGATCTCCTTCTCGGCGCTCTTGATCTCGTCGCGGAGGTGCAGCACATCGGCCTCCAGCTCGGCGCGGAGCTCGGCCAGCTCGGCCGCGGTCCACGGAGTCTCGCCGTCCTTCACCGCGAGGGTGTCGGCCTTGTGCACCGGGGTCTTGGCCGGCGCTGTCGCCGGTGTCCGGTTCTCGTTCGTCTTCATGGCCACCCTCTTCTTCGCCGGTGCCTTACGGGTCGTCTTCGGTGACTCGCTGGTTCCCGAGGCACTCTTCTTGGCCGCGGTCTTGCGTACGGGGGCGGACTTCCTGGGAGCCGTAGCCATGGGTAGCTACCCCCTCTTCGTCGGAGACTGAAGCGGACTGGTCGCCAGACAGTAGGCCAGCTCGGGGAGCCTGGCCAGTCCGACGCGCAGACCGTGGACATACGGTAGTCGCTTCTTCAAGTTCACTCGATGTTCCGCGCGTCACAGCCGCATCTCAGCCGCTACCCACGGTGACATTTCGATGAACTTCACGCAGCATTCTCACGGCTGTACCCAGCAACGGCCACTCATTAACAATTCGTAGTTGCCCGGTACGACGCCGTACACTGACTACCGCGAGCAGCAAGGCAGTGATGGGGCCATCACCCCGGAGCCGCCGGAAGAACGGTCCGTGGCGACCTATTAGAACCGGCAGCGGCGCGCGAAGGAAGTGGGTGACTCCCCTGGTTGACCCCTGGGAATCGCCAAGGAGGGTGGTACCGCGCGGTGCCCGGCCGATCCGGTCCAGGGCATTCCGTCCCTCGTCGAGCAGTCAACGGCGACGAAGGAACGGAACAATGGCGGCACAGAACCCCGGAACCGGCTGGCGGCAGGTCCCGGCCCAGGTTGACTTCCCCGCGCTGGAGCGCGAGGTGCTCACGCACTGGGACGAGCAAGACACCTTCGCCAAGAGTCTCGAGCAGTCCGCCGGCGGCACGCCGTGGACGTTCTTCGAAGGTCCCCCGACCGCGAACGGGATGCCCGGCACGCACCACATCGAGGCGCGTGTCTTCAAGGACCTCTTCCCGCGCTACCGGACCATGAAGGGTTTCTCGGTCGAGCGCAAGGCCGGCTGGGACTGCCACGGCCTGCCGGTCGAGGTCGCGGTCGAGAAGGAGCTCGGCTTCAACGGCAAGAACGACATCGAGGCCTACGGCATCGCCGAGTTCAACGCCAAGTGCCGGGAGTCCGTGCTGCGGCACGTCGACGCCTTCGCCGAGCTGACCAGCCGGATGGGCTACTGGGTCGACATGGACCACCCGTACCGGACGATGGACCCGGAGTACGTCCAGTCCGTGTGGTGGTCGCTCAAGCAGATCCACGACAAGGGTCTGCTGGTCGAGGACTACCGGATCACGCCGTACTGCCCGCGCTGTGGCACCGGCCTGTCCGACCACGAACTCGCCCAGGGCTACGAGACGGTCGTCGACCCCTCGGTCTACGTCCGCTTCCCGCTCACCTCCGGCCCCCTGGCCGGTACGGCGTCGCTGCTGGTCTGGACGACGACCCCGTGGACGCTGGTGTCCAACACCGCCGTGGCCGTGCACCCCGACGTCCAGTACGTCGTTGCCACCGACGGCACCGAGTCACTCGTGGTGGCCGAGCCGCTGCTGGACCGGCTCGGCGAGGGCTGGACCGTGACCGGGCAGTACGTCGGCCGTGACATGGAGCGCTGGAACTACCAGCGCCCGTTCGAGCTGGTGGAATTCCCCGAGCCGGCGCACTACGTCGTACTGGCTGAGTACGTGACCACTGAGGACGGCACCGGTCTGGTGCACCAGTCCCCCGCGTTCGGTGCGGACGACCTCATCGTCTGCCGAGCGTACGGGCTGCCGGTCGTGAAGCCGGTCGAGGCCGACGGAACGTTCTCCGCGGACATCCCGCTGGTGGGCGGCCAGTTCTTCAAGAAGGCCGACGCGGATCTGGTCAAGGACCTCGAGGCCCGCGGTGCGCTGTTCAAACACGTCCCGTACGAGCACCCGTATCCGCACTGCTGGCGCTGCCACACACCGGTCATGTACTACGCGCTCCCGTCCTGGTACATCCGCACCACGCAGGTGAAGGACGCACTGCTTCGGGAGAACGAGAAGACCAACTGGTTCCCGGAGTCGGTCAAGTGGGGCCGGTACGGCGACTGGCTGCGGAACAACATCGACTGGGCCGTCTCGCGCTCCCGCTACTGGGGGACGCCGCTGCCGATCTGGCGTTGCGAGGAGGACCACCAGGTCTGCGTCGGCTCGCTGGCCGAGCTCGGCGAGCTGGCCGGGCAGGACCTGAGTGCCACCGACCCGCACCGGCCGTACGTCGACGACATCACCTTCGCCTGCCCTCAGTGTGGTGCAGAGTCGAAGCGGGTCGCGGAGGTCATCGACGCCTGGTACGACTCGGGCGCGATGCCGTTCGCGCAGTGGGGCTACCCATGGGCGGACGGATCGAAGGAGAAGTTCGAGAAGGCCTACCCGGCTGACTTCATCTCCGAGGCGATCGACCAGACCCGCGGCTGGTTCTACACGCTGATGGCGATCGGCACGTTGGTGTTCGACGAGTCGTCGTACCGCAACGTCGTCTGCCTCGGGCACATCATGGCCGAGGACGGCCGGAAGATGTCCAAGCACCTCGGCAACATCCTGGAGCCGATCCCGCTGATGGACGACCACAGCGCGGACGCGGTGCGCTGGTTCATGGCCGCCTCCGGGTCGCCGTGGAAGGCACGCGGCATCGGGCCGAACGTGCTGAACGAGATCGTCCGGAAGGTGCTGCTGACCTACTGGAACACGGCGGCGTTCCACTCGCTGTACGCACGGCTGGCCGACTGGTCGCCGTCCGACGTACCGCCGGTCGCGGAGCGCTCGGTGCTGGACCGCTGGCTGGTCAGCGAGACGCACCGGCTGGTCCGGGACACGGATGAGGCGTACGCGGCGTACGACACGCAGAAGCTCGGCCTGCTGGTCAGCTCGTTCGTCGACACGCTGTCGAACTGGTACGTCCGGCGATCGCGGCGGCGGTTCTGGGCCGGTGACGCGGGCGCGCTGGCGACGCTGCACGAGACGCTTGAGGTGCTGACGCGGGTGATGGCGCCGCTCACGCCGTTCGTGACGGAGCGGGTCTGGCAGGACGTGTTCCGGCCGGTCATGCCTGGGTTGGCGGAGTCCGTGCACCTGTCGCAGTTCCCGACGTACGACGCTGGGCTGATCGACGACGTACTGGCGCAGCACGTGTCGATGGCCAAGCGGGTCGTCGAGCTCGGCCGGTCGGCGCGGGCGGATGCGAAGGTCCGCACGCGCCAGCCGCTGTCCCGGGCGCTGGTCGGATCTGCTGCGATCGCGGACCTGTCCCCGGAGCTGCGGCAGGAGATCGCCGACGAGCTGAACGTCGGTTCGGTCGAGCCGTTGTCGTCGGCGGGTGCGGACCTGGTCGAGTTCTCCGCGAAGGGCAACTTCCGCGAGCTCGGCAAGCGGTTCGCCAAGCAGACCCCGCTGGTCGCGGCCGCGATCGCCGCCGCCGATGCCGCCGGTCTGGCCGCTGTTTTGAAGGCGACCGGTACGGCGACAGTCGTGGTCGACGGGGCCGACGTCGAGGTGACCGAGGCCGACGTACTGCTGTCCGAACGCCCCAAGGAAGGCTGGTCGGTGGTGAACGAACAGGGCGAGACCGTTGCCCTCGACCTCGAAATCACCCCCGAACTCAAGCAGGCCGGCCTCGCCCGCGAGGTGGTCCGCACCCTCCAGGAAGCCCGCAAGGCCGCCGGCCTCGAGGTCTCCGACCGCATCAAGGTCTGGCTCACCACCACCGACCCCGACCTGGCCGATGCCCTCGGCAAGCACGCCGACGACCTGGCCAAGGAAGTCCTGGCCACCGAACTGACCCACTCGGCCCCCGCCGACTCGGCAGACCTTGCCACCGGCACCGAGCCCGACCTCAACCTCACCTACTGGCTAACCAAGGCCTAACGAGCCGGGACGGCCCGGCCCGGACTGCCGGCCCCGCGC
>NZ_SMKA01000203.1 GCF_004348455.1 Kribbella albertanoniae | reverse complement strand
CACACGCTCCGGCCCGGCCCGCCCCGGCCCGGCCGAAATTTGAGCGGATCTCCATTCAAGTTGCCGGTTCTCCCCCCGAATTTTGAGCAGAGAACCGACAACCTCAGGGGAGATCCCCTCGTTTTCCGGCAGCAACCGCAGCCCGGAAGCTCAGGCACCGTGGAGCCTGACGGGCTGTGGCCGAGGTGCGTGATGCCCGCGGTTCTGCGGGCTGCTGGAGCTACTTTGAGCACCCATCAGCTGATACCCCGCCGGAACGGTTGAACCGTGCTCAAGGTCGGGCGGCCGGCTCACCTTGGGCACCCCTCAACCAGCTTCCGGCCGCGGACATGGTTGATCCGTGCTCAAGGTCCAATCGGAGCAAGTCGGTGATGCGCTGGAGGTGCGTGCCGATGACGAGTACGGACGGGCAATCCCCCGAGACCAAACGCTCGTCGACGCATTCCGCCTGGCCGAGAGTCCGGGCGCCTTCAGCCGGGCCGAGTTGGCCTGGCTCAAGGCCGTCCACGACCCACAGCTCACGACATGATGACCGTATGGACGAGCGGCTTGCAGGTGGGTTCGACGGCGGGGCTTCGTTGGTCGATGGAGCGGTACGGCGTACTGCGGGGAGCTGGACCTCGTCGGTTCATGCGCTACTGGCTCACCTGGAGGCGGCCGGGTTCTCGGCGGCACCCCGGGCGTTGGGGGTCGACGCCGACGGCCGCGAGATGGTCAGCTTCCTGCCCGGGCAGACGGTCGGCAACACGCGCCCGTGGCCGTCCTGGACGCACAGTTCGTCGGCTTTGACGGACGTCGCGCAGTGGCTGCGGCGCTACCACGCGGCCGTTGCGGACTTCGTTCCGCCGGAAGACGCGTCCTGGCGCGAAGGCGGTACCTGGCAGCCAGGCATGATCATCGCGCACAACGACGCAGCGCCGTACAACGCAGTGTGGAACACCGAAGGCCTGGTCGGCTTCGTCGACTGGGACATGGCCGGCCCGGTACGCCCCGAGCTGGATGTCGCCTGGGTCGCCTTCTCCTGGACACCCCTGCACGCTCCCCACGTCGTAGCCGCCGAAGGCTTCACCGACCTCGACTCACGCCTGCCGCGCCTGTCCCACTTCCTCCGCGAGTACCACTGGCAAGGCACCACCGACGACATCCTCAACCTCGTCGCCGAACGCCTCACCCTCCAACTGACCCTGATGACCCAAGCCGCCACCACCGACCCCACCTACCAACGAATGCTCACCGCCGGCCGCGACCACGACCTGACAGTCGCCCTGAACCAGCTAGCCACCCTGCGGACCAGCTAGAGGGTCAGTTTGGGGTGGCGGTTGACGTCTTTGTAGAGGAGGTAGCGGAAAGCACCAGGGCCGCCGGCGTAGCAGGCTTGGGGGCAGAAGGAGCGGAGCCAGAGGAAGTCGCCGGCCTGGACCTCGACCCAGTCCTTGTTCAGCAAATAGACGGCTTTGCCTTCGAGGATGTAGAGGCCGTGCTCCATCACGTGGGTTTCGGGGAACGGGATGACGCCGCCGGGCTGGAAGGTGACGATGTTGACGTGCATGTCGTGGCGGACGTCGTCGGGGTCGACGAAGCGCTGGGTCTGCCAGGCGCCGTCGGTGCCGGGCATCGCGATGCCTTCGACATCAGCCTCGTTGGTGATGAGAGCCGCCGGTACGTCGATTCCCTCGATCTGCTCGTAGGCCTTGCGGATCAAGTGGAAGGTACAGGTCGCGTCGGTCAAGTTTCGGACCGTCCACCCGCCGCCCGGGGGTAGGTACGCGTAGCCACCCGGCGTCAGCACGTGGTCAGCACCATCGACGGTCAGCGTGATGTTGCCGTCGACAACGAAGATGACGGCCTCGGCGGCCGGATCGGTGTCAGGCTTGGTACTGCCGCCACCCGGGGCTACCTCGACGATGTACTGCGAGAACGTCTCAGCGAAGCCCGAGAGCGGCCGGGCGATCACCCAGAGCCGGGTGTCGTCCCAGAACGGGAGGCGGCTGGTGACGATGTCGCGCATGGTGCCGCGGGGCAGGACTGCGTAGGCCTCGGTGAAGACTGCGCGGTCCGTGGTGAGCTCGGTCTGGGAGGGCAGGCCGCCGGCAGGGGTGTAGTAGTTCATCGGGGTTCTCCTCGGGTCAGCAGGCGGCCACCAGGATCCGACAAGCCGCGAAGCCAGGTACGGCGGACTACGCCGTACAAGGTGCGGCCGTCGTACGGCGTGATGGCGTTCTTGTGGTGGAGTTCGTCAGCGTGGACGACGAAGGTCTGGTCGGGGGCGAAGGCGCAGAGGTCGGCATCGGCGCCCACCTCGATGCGCCCCTTCCCGCCAAGGCCGGTCTGGACGGCTGGGGCTAGCGACATCCAGCCGACGACGTCCGCGAGCGTGAACCCGCGCCGCCGCGCCTCGGTCCAGACCGCCGGGAGGCCGACTTGGAGGGACGCGATACCGCCCCAGGCAGTGCCGAAGTCGCCGGTGTCCAAACTCTTGAGGTCGATCGTCGACGGCGAGTGGTCGGAGACGACGAGATCGATCGTGCCGGCGCGCAGCCCCTCCCACAGCAGGTCGCGGTTCGAAGACTCGCGGATCGGCGGGCAGCACTTGTACTGCGTGGCGCCATCAGGAATCTCCTCCGCGGCAAACGTCAGGTAGTGCGGGCAGGTCTCCGCGGTGATCCGGACCCCGTCGGCCTTCGCGGCCGCGATCAGCGGCAGGACCTCGGCGCTGGAGACGTGCAGGATGTGGACGCGGCAGCCGGTCCGGCGGGCAAGATCGATGACCTGGGCAACGGCTTCGTTCTCGGCGACCCGTGGGCGCGAGTTCAGGAAGTCCCGGTACGACGCGCCGCGCGGCGGCGGAGCGTGATCGATGCTGTGGGCATCTTCCGCATGCACGATCAGCAAACCGTCGAAGGAACTGAGCTCACGCATGGCCGACGCCAGCTCAGTCGAATCGAGCGGCGGAAACTCATCGACCCCCGAGTGCAGCAGAAAGCACTTGAACCCGAAGACACCGGCCTCGTGCAGCGGCCGAAGCTGCGCCAGATTCCCCGGAATCGCACCACCCCAGAAGCCGACGTCAACGGCCGCCTGCGGGCCGGCCGTCTCCCGCTTCAACGCCAGCGCCGGTACGTCGCACGTCGGCGGAAGGCTGTTCAGCGGCATGTCGATGATCGTGGTCACGCCACCCGCGGCCGCGGCTCGGGTCGCGGAGGTGAACCCCTCCCACGCCGTCCGGCCCGGATCGTTCACATGAACATGCGAGTCGACCAACCCCGGCAACAGCACCTCGTCATCAGCGAGCCGGACCTCCGATGCGGCGCCCACCAGCTCCGCGTCGTACGGCGCGATGGCAACGATCCGGCCGTCCCGGATCCCGATCGAACCCGCCTGCTCACCCGTCGCCCGCACCACTCGCCGAGCCCGGATCACCAGATCCAATTCCGTCACGCGCTGCCCTCCCCGGTTCCCGCCATCGTAAGGTGCTCGCTCGCCAACTGCTGGGCAAGTTTCTCCAGCAGCGGAATCGGTTCCGCGATACACCGAGACACGTCTGGCTCCAGGTCGGTCAGCGCGTACGCCGCCCGGACGCCGACCGCGGTCAGCTGGGCCGGGGTCAATTCGTTCACCCCACACACCGCAACCACCGGTACGGCGGCGGCCGCGGCCGCGATTCCGGCGACCGCCTTCCCGTGCAGCGTCTGTTCGTCCAGAGCGCCCTCACCGGTGATCACCAGGTCCGCCCCGACGAGCTGCTCGCGGAACCGGACCATCTCCAGCACCAGCTCGATCCCCGGCCGCAGCTCGGCGCCCAGCAACGCCAGCGCCGCGAAGCCGACCCCGCCTGCCGCTCCAGCGCCCGGAACGTCTCGGAGGTCCCGCCCGGTCATAGCGGCCACTCGGTCGGCCCACTCCGCGAGTCTGACGTCCAGTTCGGCGACCTGCTGCGGTGACGCGCCTTTCTGCGGTCCGTAGACGGCAGCCGCACCACGCGGGCCTGTGAGTGGGTTGTCAACGTCGCACGCGACCACAACTTGTACGCCGTCGAGCCGACCCCGCAGCACGGCGACGTCGAGCGCCTGAGCGCCGGGCAGGGCACGAGCGGGCAGGACGCGGGTGAGGGCTTGGATCAGGCCGAGGCCCCCGTCCGTGGACGCACTGCCCCCGATACCGAGGATCACTCGGGTACATCCGGCGTCAACGGCCGCACCGATCAGTTCACCGACGCCAAACGACGATGTGGTCATCGGAGCGAGCACACCCGGCAGCCGAACCAGACCGCAGACATCCGCGAGCTCCACGACCGCAGTGTCCCCACGACGTGCGTACCCAGACCGGACCGGCAGCCCAGTCGGCCCCGACGCGACCACCGGCACCAGCGTGTACCCAGCCGCCACAGCAGCGGCCAGCGTCCCGTCACCACCATCAGCCACCGGTACGGCGACCACCGTCGCGCCGGGGTGCACCCGCCGTACCCCGGCTTCGACCGCAGCAGCCACCTGCGCGCTGGTCAGACTGCCCTTGAACTTGTCAGAGGCAACAACCACTCGCACCATCAGTCGAATTCGACGA
Source organism: Kribbella albertanoniae (assembly GCF_004348455.1). Taxonomy (GTDB): domain Bacteria; phylum Actinomycetota; class Actinomycetes; order Propionibacteriales; family Kribbellaceae; genus Kribbella; species Kribbella albertanoniae. The sequence continues at coordinate 13,012 of NZ_SMKA01000203.1, read as the reverse complement.
TGTTGTCGATCTCGAGCCCCATCGAGACATTGGTGATCCGCTCCAGGATGACCTCGACCACGATCGGCACCTGATACTCGACCATCAGCTTCTTCGCCTTCTCCAACGCAGGGAGAATCTCGTCCGGCTCAGTCACCCGGAGCGCCTTGCAGCCGAGACCTTCGGCCACCTTCAGATGGTCGACGCCGTAGCCCTGAACCTCTGGACTGTTGATGTTCTCGAACGAGAGTTGAACACAGTAGTCCATGTTGAATCCACGTTGAGCCTGTCGAATCAACCCTAGATAAGAGTTGTTCACCACGACATGGATGTACGGGATGTTGAACTGCGCCCCGACCGCCAGCTCCTCGATCAGGAACTGGAAGTCGTAGTCGCCGGAGAGCGCGACCACCGTGGCCGATGGATCCGCGACAGCCACCCCGAGCGCAGCCGGCAAGGTCCAGCCGAGCGGCCCGGCCTGGCCGGCGTTGATCCAGTGCCGCGGCCGGTACACGTGCAGCATCTGCGCAGCCTGGATCTGCGACAGCCCGATCGTTGACACGTACCGCGTGTCCGGCCCGAACGCACGGTTCATCTCCTCGTACACGCGCTGCGGCTTGATCGGCACCGCGTCGAAGTGAGTCGGCCGCTGCAACGTCGTACGACGCTCACGGCACTCCGCCGCCCACGCCGTACGGTCAGGCAATCGGTCCGCCCACTCACGGGCAACCTCGACGAGAATCTCCAAAGCCAGCCGCGCGTCCGACACGACGCCGTAGTCCGGCGCGAACACCCGTCCGATCTGCGTCGGCTCGATGTCCACATGGATGAACTTTCGTCCAGTCGTGTACACATCCAATCCACCCGTGTGCCGATTGGCCCACCGGTTCCCAATGCCCAGTACGACGTCCGCCGCGAGCATGGTCGCGTTGCCGTAGCGATGCGACGTCTGCAGCCCCACCATCCCCGCACTCAACGGATGGTCGTCGGCAATCGCACCCCACCCCATCAACGTCGGTACGACGGGAATCCCGGTCAGCTCGGCGAATTCGACCAGCAGGTCGGCCGCGTCCGCGTTGATGATGCCGCCGCCCGCGACGATCAGCGGATGCTCGCCAGCGGCCAGCATCGTCAACACCTTCTCCGCCTGCAAGCGAGTAGCGGCCGGCCGCGCCAGCGGCAGCGGCTCGTAGGTGTCGATGTCGAACTCGATCTCGGCCAGCTGAACATCGCCCGGCAAATCGACCAGCACCGGCCCCGGACGCCCGGAACGCATGACCTGGAAGGCTTTCTGGAAGGTCCCCGGTACCTGCGCGGCCTCCATCACAGTGACCGCCCACTTCGCCACCGGAGCAGCGATCGACGAGATGTCGACCGCCTGGAAGTCCTCCTTGTGCAGCTTCGCCACCGGCGCCTGGCCCGTGATGCAGAGGATCGGGATCGAGTCGGCGATGGCGGAGTACAGGCCGGTGATCATGTCGGTTCCAGCAGGCCCCGACGTACCGATGCAGACACCGATGTTGCCGGCCCGCGCCCGCGTGTAGCCCTCAGCCATGTGCGATGCGGCCTCGACGTGCCTGGCCAGCACATGCTTGATGCCCCCATGAGCACGCATCGCGCTGTAGAACGGATTGATCGCGGCCCCCGGCAACCCGAACGCCTGCGTCGATCCCTCCTTCTCCAGGATCAGCACCGCGGCGTCAACCGCACGCATGCGAGCCATCAGCTAACCGCCTGACCGGACAACCGCTCCACGCCACGCAGCAACGCGGAATGGTCGAGGCCACCATCACCATTGACCCGCGCTGACGCGACCAGTTGCGCGACCAAAGAGCCGAGCGGTACGACGACGCCCGCCTCCCGAGCCGCCGCGGTCACGATGCCCATGTCCTTGTGGTGCAAGTCGATCCGGAACCCGGGCTCGAAGGAACGCGACAACATGTTCGCCTTCTTCTGCTGAAGCACAGCCGACCCGGCAAGCCCACCACCAAGGACCTCCAGAGCCGCGGAAGTGTCGACGCCGTACGCCTCCAGAAAAACGAGGGCCTCGGCAACCGCTTGGATGTTCGCGGCAACGATCAACTGATTCGCAGCCTTCACCGTCTGCCCCGAACCACTAGGCCCGACATGCACAACCGTCTTACCCACAACGTCGAACAACGGCCGAGCCTCAGCGAAGTCCTCAGCCGAGCCGCCCACCATGATCGACAGTACGGCGTTCTTCGCGCCCGCCTCACCGCCGGAAACCGGTGCGTCGAGCAACCGAAATCCCAGCGCCCGCGCCTGCGAGGCAAGCTGCTGGGTGACGTCGGGACGGATGCTGGAGAAGTCGATGATCAGCGTGCCCGTCTCCGCCTCCTGGAAGACGTCATCGAGCACCTCCTGGACGTCCGGCGAGTCGGGCACCATCACGCAGATCACGTCGGCGCCCTTGACCGCGTCGCCGATCGACGTCGCGGCGCGGCCTCCCGCAGCCACCAGTTCCGCGGCTCGCGAAGGACTGCGATCCAGCCCGGCCACGGTGTGACCGGCGTTCGCCAGGTGAACAGCCATCGGGTTGCCCATGATCCCGAGGCCGATGAAAGCAATATTCGTCATCTCGTGTGTCTCCTATCGAGGGTCAGCGGCGCTCGAACGGCAGCCAGCCGAAGCATTCGTCAGTACTGGTGGACGGCTTGTACTCGAGCCCGACCCACCCCGTGTAGCCATTCGCCTCGAGAGCGGTCAACTGCTGGTCGAGCGGCAAGGTGCCGGACCCCGGCTCGTTACGACCGGGCGCATCAGCGATCTGCACATGCGCGATCCGCGAGGTGTGCTCGGCGATCACCCGCTCGACGTCGTCCCCGTTGACCGCAAGGTGGTAGAGGTCGGCGAGCAGACCAAGATTCGGTACGTCGACCCGGTCGATCACGGCCAGCGCCTCAGCAGCTGTCTTGAGCGGGTACCGATCAGCCCCGCTGACCGGTTCGACCAGCACCGTCGCGCCGATCCGGGCGGCCGCCCGAGCAGCGAGCGCGAGGTTCTCAACGGCAAGCTCGTCCTGCTCCTCCGCCTGCAGACCTTCCAAGCGGTTCCCGTAGAGCGCGTTGAAGCCGGCAGTCCCGAGCCGCTCACCGATGCCGACGGTCACGTCGACGTTGTCGCGGAACTCACCGGCCCGCTTCGGCCAGGACACCAGACCGCGATCGCCACCAGGCATGTCGCCGGCGAAGAAGTTCAGCCCGGTCAGCTGGACGCCGGCCTCGGTGATCGCGGTGACGAACGCGTCCACCTGGCGGTCCGGCGGCACCGCCTCGACGAACGGCCACCAGAACTCGACCGCCCCGAATCCGGCCTGCCGGGCCGCGGCCGGGCGCTCCAGCAGGGGCAGCTCGGTGAAGAGCAGCGAACAGTTCACCGTGTGGCGCAACTGATGGGCCATGGTCACTCCAGTTTTCCGTATTGCGGAATCTAAATTCTGTTCTGCGAAAGGACCATAAGTTCGCGACCAACCGGGCGTCAAGCGCTCGCGGGGTCTCCCACGTACGCGGGTGCGCGTTGTACGTTCCTCTAAAGGCAGAGCTGGGAGCCTGAACAGGCACAACCTCAGGAGGTACGGCGTGCTGCTGTCGGAGTTGCTGGATGCGCCGGAGCTCGGACTGCGGTTGATGCATGCCGCCGGTGGCGCTCTGGACCGGCCGGTCGGGCGGCTGGTGGTGACCGACCTCCTGGATCCGGGCCGCTATCTGAACGGCGGCGAGGTCGTGCTGACCGGGCTGGTCTGGCGCCGCCGACCACTCGACAGCGAGCTGTTCGTAGCCTCGATGGCCGGCCGCGGGGCCACCACGATCTTGGCCGGGCGAGCGCAACTGGGCGACGTACCGGCTGATCTGCTCGACGCCTGTCAGCGGCACGAGGTGACCTTGGTCGAGGTGCCGATCGAGATCGCGTTCGCCGATATCACCGAGTACGTCGCTGCCGCGGGATCGGCGGAGACCGGAGCCCGGCTGTCCGCGAGCCTGATCCGCCAGCGGCAACTGTTGTCCTCGATCGCGTCGGGCCGCAGTCTGGACGAGCTCGCGGCCCGGATCTCCGCTGAGATCGGGCACGACTGCCGGGTCCTCACGTCGACCGGGCGGCACGTCGTCCCGGGGCCCGGCGAGCTGCCGGACGAGGTGCTGGACACGATCACCCACCGGTTCCTGACCGCGGATCGGACTCCCGCGGTCGCGGTCGCGGGCGAGACGCCGTACAGCCTGTTCCCGGTCGGTTCCGGGCTCGGCAACCGGCTGACCGCGTGGGTGCTGGTGATCGAGGGCGACCACACCACCTGGTCGCGCGATCACGTCGAGGCGGTCCACGAACTGTGCGCGATCGGCGCTCTGGATCGGGCCAGACGGGACGAAGGCAGGCGCGCGCTGCGTCCTTTGGTGGCCGATGCGCTGGCCCTGGTCGAGTCCGGCGCACCCCATGCCGAGGTCGCCGCACGGCTTCGGCAGGCGGGCGCGTACTCGGGCCGGCCGCTGGTTGTCGCGGTCGGTGAGCTGCGCGACGACGGCCCCAGCGAGGTCGCGCTCAGCCTGTTCGAGGACGTCGCGCTGACCGTCGGACCCGCCGTCGTCGCGCCATCGAGGGACGGTCTGCTGGTCGGCTTTCTGCCGGCCGCGCCCGGTCTGGCGGAGCAGCTACGCCACGCCTTCGGGCGGCTCGCACCCGGCTTGCACCGGGCCCGGCTCGCGGTCGGCGTGAGCGGGGAAACGTCGGTCGACGCGCTCGCGGGCGGGCTCGAGGAGGCCCGCTTCGCCCAGCGCGCCGCCGCGGGCAGCCGGGCGCCGGTCTCGGTCGTCACGTCGGACGAGGTCGCCTCGCACGTGCTCCTGCTCTCCACGCTGCCCGACGACGTCCGCCGTACCTACACCCAGCGCGTCCTCGGCCCGGTGCTCGAGCAGGACCGCCGGACCAACGCCGACCTGCTCACCACCCTGCAGGCCTTCCTCGGTTGCGACGGTTCCTGGACCCGTACGGCGGACCTTTTACACCTGCACGTCAACACTGTTCGGTACCGGATCGAACGCGTTGAGCAACTGACCGGACGCGATCTGTCGACGCTCGAGAACCGGGTTGACGTGTTTCTGGCCCTGAAGTCACTCTGATTGGTGGATCCTCCAAAACCGGAGGTTCTCCGCCAGTTCATCTTCGGAGGTTCCTTGGGTGCAATCCGGGCCGCTCCGGGCCGATGCTGGCGTGCAGGTCAAACCTGAGGAGCGATGTCCGATGAAGGCAGCCCGCACCAGCCGCCACCCTGTCGACCAGGTACTGCCTCCCGGCAAACTCGTCGTCTACGGCACCCAGCACGTGCTCGCGTTCTACGCCGGCGCCGTGATCGTGCCGATCCTGCTGGCCAACGCGATCGGGCTGAGCACCGAGCAGCTGATCCACCTGATCAACGCCGACCTCTTCACCTGCGGGATCGCCTCGATCATCCAGTCGGTCGGCTTCTGGAAGGTCGGCGTCCGGCTGCCGCTGCTGCAGGGCGTCACGTTCACGGCGGTCTCGCCGATGATCGCGATCGGCCTGGCCGCGGGCGGTGGTACCAACGGCCTGCTGGTGATCTACGGCGCCGTACTGGTCGCCGGACTGGCCACCTTCTTCATCGCGCCGTACTTCAGCCGGCTGATCCGCTTCTTCCCGCCGGTGGTGACCGGCTCGGTGATCACGATCATCGGCCTGGCGCTGCTGCCGGTCGCGGCCGGGGACGCCGTCGGTGGCGCGGGACCGAACGCGGCGCCGACCAGCGGCAAGAACATGGCCTACGCGCTCGGCACGCTCGCCCTGATCGTCCTCATCCAGCGCGTATTCAAGGGCTTCATGGCGACGATCGCCGTACTGGCCGGGCTCGTGATCGGGACCCTCGTGGCCTGGGCGTTCGGCGATGCCCACTTCGGCGCGGTGGGCGAAGCGGCGTGGGTCGGGGTCACGCAGCCGTTCTACTTCGGCTGGCCCAAGTTCTCACTCGCAGCAATCATTTCGATGATCGTGGTCATGCTGATCACCGCGGTCGAGACGACCGGCGACGTCTTCGCGACCGGTGAGATCGTCGAGAAGCGGATCGGCAAGGAGGACATCGCCAAGGCACTCCGGGCCGACGGCCTGGCCACGACGATCGGCGGCGTCTTCAACTCGTTCCCCTATACCTGCTTCGCCGAGAACGTCGGTCTGGTCCGGCTGACCCGGATCCGCAGCCGCTGGGTGGTCGCGGCAGCCGGTGGAATCATGATCCTGCTCGGCCTGATACCGAAGGCGGGCGCGATCGTTGCCGGTATCCCCCATCCGGTGCTTGGCGGCGCCGCGCTGGCGATGTTCGCGACCGTGGCCGTGGTCGGATTCCAGACGCTGGCGAAGGTCGACTTCAACGACCACCGCAACGTGGTGATCGTGGCGACCAGCGTCGGCCTGGCCATGTACGTCACGGCGCAGCCGCAGGTCGCGCAGGCGGTCCCGGATTGGGCCGAGATCATCTTCGGCAGCGGCATCACGCTCGGCAGCCTGACCGCCATCTTCCTGAACATCCTGTTCCACCACGTCGGCAAGGACTTCGGCCCCGCCGTGGCCGGGCAGCCGGGCGATTCGATCCGGCTGGACCAGGTGAACAAGATGACCCAGTCGGAGTTCGTCGAGACGTTCGGCGACCTGTTCCAGGGGCCGCGCTGGGCGGTCGAGCGCGCCTGGGAGCTACGCCCGTACGCCGACACGCACGCACTCCGCAGGTCTTTCCAGGAGGCGCTGTTCTCCGGCTCGCGTGATGAGCAGCGTGCCCTGATCGAGGCGTACCCGCAGCTCGGCTCGCAGTTCGTCGCCGATGGTCTGAGCGGCCCGGCGTCATTGCGGGACCAGTCCGACAAGGGTCTGACCTTCTTGGCCGATCCGGAGCGTGACGAGTTGGCTACGATCACTGAGGCTTACCGCGAACGATTCGGTTTCCCACTTGTGATCAGCGTTCGCGACGCCGAGTCGTACGCTCGAATTGTCGAGCAGGGCCGCATCCGGCTCGGCAACTGCGAAAACCAGGAGCACGCCGCCGCGCTGCTCGAGATCGCGAAGATCGCCGGCTACCGGTTCGACGACTACGTCTCCGAGGCCAACCCGATTCACAGTGCGAGAACCCGTTGGAGCAGCAACCGATGACCAATCAGTCCCTGACCGTCAATGGCGAGCGGACCGCGATCGGCGCCGTACCGGTCCACACCTCCGTGCTGGACTGGCTGCGCGACCGCGGCCTGACCGGCGCGAAGGAGGGCTGCGCCGAGGGTGAGTGCGGTGCGTGCTCGGTGCTGGTGGCCCGGCCGGGTATCGACACGCCGACGGAGTGGACCGCGGTGAACGCGTGTCTGTTGCCGATCGCATCTTTGGATGGGCAGGAGGTGGTCACCTCCGAGGGTCTGGGTACGCCGGCTGAGCTGCATCCGGTGCAGCAGGAGATGGCGGTCCGCGGTGGTTCACAATGCGGATTCTGTACGCCGGGCTTCGTCTGCAGCATGGCGGCGGAGTACTACCGTCCGGGGCGGTCGGCATGTTCTGGGGACGCTGAGCATGGTGAGAATGGGTTCGATCTGCACTCGTTGAGCGGGAACCTCTGCCGGTGTACCGGGTACCGGCCGATTCGTGATGCTGCTTATGCGCTTGGGGATCCGGGGGCGAACGACGTACTGGCTGGGCGAGCTGCCGCGGCGCCACCTGCACCTGTTGCCACCGGCATGCATTCTGCTGAGGGGTCATTTGTCCGGCCAGCCTCGCTCGACGACGCTCTGTCGTTGCTTGCCGAGCGCTCGGATGCTCAAGTTGTTGCCGGGTGCACCGATACTGGTGTTCAGGTCAACATCTTCGGGTCGCGGCCTTCGCTGACGATCGCGATCGATCGGTTGTCCGAGCTTCGTGGGTTTGAGGTCGGCGCCGGGGAGGTGCGGCTCGGCGCGGCGCTGACGCTGACCGAGATCGAGCGTCGGCTCGCTGGGCGCGTCCCCTTGCTGGAGCAGATGTTCCCGCAGTTCGCGTCGCGGCTGATCCGGAACGGGGCCACGATCGGTGGCAACCTCGGGACCGGATCGCCGATCGGTGACACCCCGCCCGCGTTGCTCGCGCTGGATGCGTCCCTGGTGCTCGCATCGCAGCGCGGTGAGCGGGTGGTTCCACTGGCGGAGTACTTCACCGGCTATCGGCAGACGGTGAAGGCCGCTGACGAGCTGATCAAGACGATCGTGATTCCGTTGCCGTTGGCACCGATGACGGCGTTCCACAAGATCGCGAAGCGGCGCTTCGACGACATCTCGAGTGTGGCGATCGGGTACGCCGTTGAGGTTCGCGACGGGGTGGTTGCCGCGGCGCGGATCGGCCTTGGTGGGGTTGCGGCGACACCGTTGCGGGCGCGGGCCACCGAGGCGGCGTTGATCGGGCAGCCGTGGACCGAGGAGACCGTGCGGACGGCAGCTGGGGTGATGGCGGCCGAGGGTACGCCGATGGACGATCACCGGGCGAGTTCGTCGTACCGGTCGGCGATGCTCGGGCAATCGTTGCTGCGCTTCTATTTCGCTGAGCAGGGGGTGCTCGCATGACGTTATTGTCGGAGCGGCCGGCTGCGGCGGTTGTCGGTGTGCCGATGCCGCATGAGAGTGCTGCGTTGCATGTGACCGGGAACGCCTTGTATACCGACGATCTGGTGCAGCGGACGCGCGACGTCCTGCATGCCTGGCCGGTGCAGTCGCCGCACGCGCATGCGCGGATCACGGCACTGCGCGTGAAGCCGGCGTACGACGTACCGGGTGTCGTGCGGGTGTTGACGGCTGAGGACGTTCCTGGGGTGAACGACGCGGGGATCAAGCACGACGAGCCGCTGTTCCCTCGTGAGGCGATGTTCCACGGGCATGCGATCTGCTGGGTGCTGGGGGAGACGCTGGAGGCGGCGCGGCTCGGGGCGTTGGCGGTGGAGGTTGAGTACGAACCGCTGCCTTCGTTGGTGTCGGTTCGTGAAGCGATCTCGGCTGGGAGCTTTCAGGGGACCGGGCGGCATCTGGAGCGTGGGGATGTGTCGGCTGCGTTGGCTGATGCGGCGCATGTGTTCCGGGGTGAGTTCGAGTTTGCCGGTCAGGAACACTTCTACCTTGAGACGCACTCGGCGTTGGCTCTGGTTGACGAGTACGGGCAGATCTTCGTCCAGTCGAGTACGCAGCACCCGTCGGAGACGCAGGAGATCGTTGCGCATGTGCTCGGGCTGTCCAGCCACTCGGTGACTGTGCAGTGTCTGCGGATGGGCGGCGGTTTCGGCGGTAAGGAGATGCAGCCGCACGGGTTCGCCGCGATCGCCGCATTGGGCGCGACGCTGACCGGGCGGCCGGTGCGGTTGCGGCTGAACCGGACGCAAGACATGACGATGTCGGGTAAACGGCACGGTTTCCACAGCTCGTGGACTGTTGGGTTCGACGCGGACGGCCGACTGTTGGCGTTGGACGCGACGTTGACGGCGGACGGTGGCTGGAGCCTGGACCTGTCTGAACCTGTACTGGCCCGGGCGATGTGCCACATCGACAACGCCTACGAGATCCCGCATGTGCGCGTCGACGGCCGGATCGCGAAGACCAACAAGACCTCGCAGACCGCGTTCCGGGGCTTCGGCGGACCGCAGGGGATGCTGGTGATCGAGGACATCCTCGGTCGCTGCGCCCCACTGCTCGGGTACGACGCTCTGGAGCTCCGCCGGCGGAATTTCTATCAGCCCGGCGACTCGACGCCGTACGCGCAGCCGGTGCGGCACGCGGATCGGTTGGAGTCCTGCTGGAGTCAGGTGCTGTCCGGCGGTGAGGTGGCTGCCCGGCAGGCCGAGATCGCGGCGTTCAACACGTCGCACGAACACGTGAAACGCGGACTCGCCATGACGCCGGTCAAGTTCGGCATCTCGTTCAACCTGACCGCGTTCAACCAGGCCGGCGCATTGATCCATGTGTACAAAGATGGATCGGTCTTGATCAATCACGGTGGCACCGAGATGGGTCAAGGTTTGCACACCAAGATGCTGCAAGTTGCCGCGACCGCCTTGGGCCTGCCGCTCTCCCGGGTGCGCCTCGCCCCCACCCGCACCGACAAGGTCCCGAACACCTCAGCGACCGCCGCATCCGCCGGTGCCGATCTCAACGGGGCCGCGGTGAAGAATGCGTGCGAGCAGATCCGGGAGCGGCTGGCGCAGGTAGCCGGTGGGCGACTCGGCATCAGCCCGTCCGACGTACGGTTCGCCGACGGCGTCGTACGGGGGCTGTCTGGGGACGGTCTGCCGTGGGACGAGCTGGTCAAGGCGGCGTACATGCAACGCGTCCAGCTGTGGGCCGCTGGGTTCTACCGCACCGAGGGTCTGCACTGGGATGCCAACGCGATGCGCGGCGAGCCCTTCAAGTACTTCGCGTACGGCGTTGCCGCGTCGGAGGTGGAGGTCGACGGGTTCACCGGTGCCTACCGGCTGCGCCGGGTCGACATCGTGCACGACGTCGGCGACAGCCTGAGTCCGCTGATCGACATCGGCCAGATCGAGGGCGGTTTCGTTCAGGGCGCCGGATGGCTGACGCTCGAGGACCTGCGCTGGGACGAGAGCACCGGGGAACGGCGTGGACGGCTGGCGACTCAGGCCGCCAGCACCTACAAGCTTCCGAGCTTCTCCGAGATGCCCGAGGTCTTCAACGTCCGGTTGCTGGAGAAGGCGCATGAGGACGGCGCGGTCTACGGTTCCAAGGCCGTGGGCGAACCGCCGCTGATGCTGGCGTTCTCGGTTCGCGAGGCGTTGCGGCACGCGGCCGCCGCCTTCGGTCCCGCTGGCACGAGCGTCGATCTGCCGTCACCAGCCACCCCCGAGGCCGTCTACTGGGCGCTGGAGCGGGCGCGTGGAGGTGTCTCGTGGAGTGGGTGAAGGCAATCCAGACCCTACGAGCCGGCCGACGCGCCGGGGTACTCGTCACCGTGACCTCGGTGCGCGGCCACGCGCCGCGCGAGGCCGGCGCGAAGATGGTCGTTGCCTCGGACAACGTCTGGGCGACGGTCGGTGGCGGCAACCTGGAGGCACTGGCGATCGAGCGGGCGCGGCAGATGATCGCATCGGGGGTTGCCGCGCCTGAGGAGCTCACCGCGGCCTTGTCCGACAAGGCGCCGTACCAGCATGGTGTGCAGTGTTGTGGAGGCGAAGTCACGTTGCTGCTCGAACCGCTGCCGGTGGTGCCGTCCGTGGCGATCTTCGGGCTCGGCCACGTCGGGCTCGAGCTGGCGCGGATCCTCGCGCGGCACGACATCGAGCTGCACCTGGTCGACTCGCGACCGGAACAACTGACCGCGGAACGGCTCGCCGTACTGGATGACGCGATCGCTTCCGTCCACGTGCACAACGTGCCTGTCCTGCCCGAGCTGGTCGTCCGCGAGCTGCCTCCAGGCACACATGCGGTGATCATGACGCACGACCATGCGGAGGACGCCGCGCTGTGTGATGCCGCGATCCGCAACGACCACCTGGCCACCATCGGGCTGATCGGTTCCCGGGCCAAGTGGGCCCGCTTCCAGCGCAAACTCGCCGAGGACGGCAACGCCCCCGAGTCGATCGCGCGCATCACCACTCCGATCGGAGTTTCCGGCATCACCGGTAAGGAGCCGGCCGTCATCGCAGTCAGCGTCGCGGCGTGGCTGCTCGAACTGTTCACCGCCGAGCGTCGCCCTGCGCCGGCTCATCGTGAGGCGAAGGCATGACGATCTTCCGTGGCACTTTCATCGACATCCCGGAGAACCCGTTCACCGGTGGTGTCCTGCGCGTCGACTCCGACGCGGGGCTGCTGGTCGAGGACGGTGTGATCGTTGCCCGCGGCCCCTTCCTCGACATCCGCCGCGCACACCCGGCCGAACCGGTGGTCGACCTGACCGGCAGCGTCGTACTGCCCGGGTTCGTCGACTCGCACGTGCACTTCCCGCAGATCCGCGCGGTCGGTGGTCTCGGCCTACCGCTGCTCGAGTGGCTGGACAAGTACGCGCTGCCTGAGGAAGCCCGGATGGCTGACGCTGCCTACGCCGCTGGGGTGGCGCGCGAGTTCGTGCGCGGGCTCGCCTCAGCCGGTACGACGTCCGCACTGGTCTTCGGCGCGCACTACTCCGACGCCATGGACGCCTTGTTCGGCGCGGCGTCCGAGGTCGGGCTCCGGATCACCAGCGGGTTGGTTTTGAGCGACCGCTTGCTGCGACCCGACCTGCTCACCACACCGGTCCGCGCGTACGCCGAATCGCTCGCGCTTGCCAACCGCTGGCACGGCACCGGCCGCAACCGGTACGCCGTGACGCCGCGATTCTCACTCTCTTGCACCGACGAGCTACTCGCCACCTGCGGTGAGCTGATGGAAGCGATCCCCGGCGCGCTCTTCACCTCCCACGTGAACGAGAACAAGGCCGAGATCGCCACCGTCGCTGACTTGTTCGGCGGCAGCGACTACGTGACGACGTACGAGCGGCACGGCCTGGTCGACCGCCGTACCGTCCTCGCCCACAACGTGCACCCGACCGACGTCGAACTCAAACTCCTCGGCGTCAACGGCGCATCCGTCGCCCACTGCCCCACCAGCAACGCGGCCCTCGGCAGCGGCCTGTTCCCACTCCACCGCCACCTCCAGTACGGCGTCCGCGTCGCCCTCGGCTCGGACGTCGGCGCCGGCGCCGGCTTCTCCCTCCTCAAGGAAGGCCTACAGGCCTACTTCTGCCAGCAACTCCTAGCCGACCAAGGCCGCCCCCTCACCGGCACCCACCTCCTCTACCTAGCCACCACCGCCGGCGCCGAAGCCCTCAACCTCCCCCAGGTAGGCCACCTCTCCCCCGGCCAAGCCTTCGACGCCCAACTCATCCGCCCCGCCGAAGACTCCCCCCTCGCCATCGGCATCAGCCACGCCGAAGACTACGAAGAAGCAGTAGCCCGAATCTTCACCCTAGGCACCACCACCGACGTACAAGCCGTCTGGATCAACGGCGACCTCCTCACCACCTGACCCGAACC
>NZ_SMKA01000202.1 GCF_004348455.1 Kribbella albertanoniae | reverse complement strand
GCTGGGGTGAGGGAGGTGCCTAGGGCTTGCCAGTCGAGGACTGGGGTGGCGAGGGTGCCGATGGTGGCCAGGAGGCCTAGGCGGGCGGCTTTGACCTCGGGGTCTTCGGCCATCACCAGGATGTCCTCGAAGAACGTGGTGACTGGGTCGACCAGGACCGACGCCGCGGGGACGAAGTCGCCGAGGGTGGTGGGTGCTTGGCCTACCTTTTGGACGGCTTCGTGCAGGGCGAGCTCAGCTGGTTCGGTGAGCTTGGCTGCGTCGTACTCCGCGGCCGTCCCCTCGGGCACGATGCGTCGGACGCGCTGCAGGACGGCGACCAGTTGGGCGAAGTCGGCGCTGCCGACCAGCTTCTGCAGGCTTGCCAGGGTTTCGTCGGCGAGGGCCGGTGCCGTTGCCAGCGGCAACACTGCGGCCACCTGCAGGTGGTCGTCGCCGCGGTCGATCAGCTGCTGCTCGTAGCGGCGGACGGTGAACTCGGCCACCTCGTCCAGCGACTCCGCCGGTACGTCGATGCCCTGCGCACCGATCTCCGCGGCCGCTGCCTGCAGACCCGCGGGAAGGGTGATCGCCCGCAGCGACGGGTGTTCGCGCAGGATCGCGACCACACCACCGGCGGCCCGACGCAGCGCGAACGGGTCGGAGCTGCCGGTCGGCTTGGCGCCGATGCCGAACAGGCCTGCCAGCAGGTCGAAGCGGTCGGCGAGCGCCAGCAGCGCACCCGGAGTCGTCGACGGAACCGGGTCACCGGCCGAACGCGGCAGCTCCATGTCGTACAGGGCCTGCGCGACCGCTTCGGTCTCACCGGCACGCCGCGCGTACTCACGCGCCATAGTCCCGGCGAGCGACGTCAGCTCGACCACCATCTGCGAACCCAGGTCGAACTTCGCCAGCTCAGCCGCCCTCGTCAGCGTCACCAGGTCGTTGTCCGAGACACCGGCCACCGCGGCCAGAGCGAGTGCGATCCGGCCGATCCGACCGGCGCGGTCGGCCATCGAACCGAGCTTCTCCTCGAAGGCGAGCTTGTCCAGCTCGGCCTTCATATCGGCCAGCGGCGTCTCGAGGTCGGCGCGCCAGAAGAAGGCGGCGTCCTCGTACCGCGCCCGCAGCACACCCTCGTTGCCGTTGCGAACCGTCGCCTCGTTCACCGAGCCGTTGGCCACGGCGACGAAGTGCGGCAGCAGCTTGCCGTCACCATCGCGCACCGGCAGGTAGCGCTGGTGCTTGCGCATCACCGTGGTGAGGATCTCCGGCGGCAGGTCCAGGTAGTCGGCCGAGAAGTTGCCCAGGATCGGCGTCGGCTCCTCGATCAGGTTGACGATCTGGTCGAGCAGCGCGGACTCGGCCGCGAAGTCGATACTGCCGTTGACCTCGGCGGCGAGCCGCTCGGAGGTCTCGATGATCACCTGGCGACGACGTGCCGGGTCGGCCTCGATGCCGTGGATCCGGAGCAGGTCCAGGTAGCCCTCGGCGGACGCGATCTCGACCTTCGGCGGAGCGGCCGTCCGGTGCACGCGGGTCGTCCGGCCCGCGGCCAGCGACGACACCGAGACCGGCACGATCTCGTCACCGAGCAGTGCGACCAGCCATCGGACCGGCCGGGTGAAGGACAGCTTGGCGTCGTTCCACCGCATGTTCTTGTCCGAGCGCAGCCCGGCGACGATCTCGCTCAGGACGCCGCTCAGCACCTCGGCCGCCCCGCGACCCGGGTCCGGCTTCGTGACAGCGACGTACTCGACGCCGTCGACATCAAGGGTGTGCAACTCGCTGACCTCGACGCCCTGACCGCGGGCGAACCCGGCGGCGGCCTTGGTCACGTTGCCGTCGGCGTCGTACGCCGCGACCTTCTTCGGGCCGCGGTTGACGCGCTCGGCATCCGGCTCACCGGCCTGCACCTCGGCGACGAACGCGACCACGCGGCGCGGGGTCGCATAGACCGTGATCGCGCCGTGGCCGAGCCGGGTCGCGCCCAGCTTCTCGGTCAGCGCGGTCTTCACGGCCGCGGCGGTCTTGGTGACCTCCGACGGCGGCATCTCCTCGGTACCGATCTCGAAGGTCAGCTGCCGCGTCCCGGTCGTCACCGGGAACGAGGTCGGCACCTCAGCGGCCGGCGGGAGCTCGGCGGTGCCCAGCGGGTGCTCCAGCTCGGTACGGCGCTCTGCCCACAGCTGAGCGACCTCGCGGGCGAGCGTGCGCATCCGCGAGAAGGCCTTCGCGCGCTCCGTCGTGCTGACCGCACCACGGGCGTCGAGGACGTTGAAGGTGTGCGAGCAGCGCAGCACCTGGATGTGCGCGGGCACCGGCAGCCGCAGGTCGAGCAGGCGACGGGCCTCGTTCGCGTACTCCTCGAAGAGGCGCTTCTGCGACTCCACGTCGGCGTCGTCCAGGTAATACCGGCTCATTTCGTACTCGGCCTGGCCGAAAGCCTCGCCGTACGAGATGCCGGGTGCGTAGGCGATGTCCTTGAAGTGCGAGACACCCTGCAGCGCCATCATGATCCGCTCGATGCCGTAGGTGATCTCCACCGACACCGGGTCCAGCGTCATCCCGCCGGCCTGCTGGAAGTAGGTGAACTGGGTGATCTCCAGCCCGTCCAGCCACACCTCCCAGCCCAGACCCCAGGAGCCGGTCGCCGGATTCGCCCAGTTGTCCTCGACGAACCGGACGTCGTGCGCGTGGATGTCGACCCCGAGCGCGGTCAGGCTCTCCAGGAACAGCTCCTGCGGGTTCCCCGGGTCCGGCTTGAGCACGACCTGGAACTGGGTGTGCGTCTGCAGCCGGTTCGGGTTCTCGCCGTACCGGGCGTCGTCGGGCCGGACACTCGGCTCGACGTAGGCGACCCGCCACGGCTCGGGACCGAGCACGCGCAGGATCGTCGCCGGGTTCAGCGTCCCGGCACCGACCTCGGTGTTGAACGGCTGCACGATCATGCAGCCCCGGTCGGTCCAGTACTTCGTCAGCGCGATCAGCGCGTCCTGCATGGTGAGCACAGCAAACCTCAAGCCGTCTTCGGGGATTCCTGAGCGAAGTCTATTCGGCCGCGGGGAGTGCTCGCGACGCAGCATCGGCCCCGCTCCGACCGCGGTTGACAGGCACCCACCGTGCGGCGGATCGACACTCTGAGCACCGCTCGACCATTCCACCCCCGCGAGCGTGGTTGACGCGTGCCCAAGGTGGCGGTCCGCGACAGCCGCGACCTTGGGGCACCGTTCAGCCATCCGGGCCGGCCGTGAGTGGTTGATGGATGCTCAAAGTGAGGTTGCGTGGCGACCTTGAGCACCGCTCGACCATTCCACCTCAGCATTCGTGGTTGATGGGTGCTCAAAGTGGCTTGGGGCGAATGGTTGCTTTGGGCAAGAGATTGGGCTGGCGGATTTGTGGCGGTTGCGTCCATCCGGGGCGGCGCCGTTCGTGGAGGAGGTATGAACAACACACTGGTGGTACCTGAGGCCGAGTTGTACTACGAACTGCGCGGCAGCGGACCGTTGGTCGCGCTCGTCGGCGCACCGATGGATGCGGACTCGTTCGCACCGCTCGCCGACCTGCTCGCGGACAGCTACACCGTGCTGACCACGGATCCGCGAGGCGTCAACCGCAGCAAACTGACCGGTACGTCGACCCCCGAGCAGCGCGCCGACGACCTGGCGCGACTGATCCGGTACGTCGACCGCGGGCCGGCCGTGGCGTTCGGGTCGAGCGGTGGGGCGGTGACCGTGCTGGCGCTTGCGCAGGACCATCCGGAGACAGTGCAGGCAGTGATCGCACACGAGCCGCCGCTGGATCGACTGGTCCCGGATGGGGCGGAGTTGCTCGCGAAGTCGGAGGCGATGATGGCCGACTACCTGAAGGGCGATGTGGTCGGCGCCTGGGAGCAGTTCTTCGCGCTGGCGAATATCGACCTGCCGCCCGGGGTGGCGCAGGCGATGTTCGGTGGGGAGCGCGACCCGCAGGTGGTGGCCGACGAGCGGTTCTGGTTCGAACACGAGATGCGCGAGTCGATCAGCTGGCAACCGGACATCGCGCGGCTGACCGCCGTACAGGTGGTCGTCGGTATCGGCACGGACTCGGCCGGTCAGCTGTGCGACCGGACGTCGACCGCGCTGGCCGGGCTGCTCGGCATCACCCCGACGCACTTCCCCGGCGGGCACATCGGGTTCGCCGACGACCCGAAGGCATTCGCCCCCGCGCTACGCCGTCAGCTGGTCGAGATTGGTCTCCACCCAGGTGCGTAGCGCGGCCAGCGGCACGGACACGCTGTGGCCGAGCTCGGTCAGCGAATACTCCACATGCAGCGGGACCGCGGGGTAGATCTCGCGGTGCAGGAAGCCGTTCTCCTCCAGGCGGCGCAGAGTCGCCGTCAGCACCTTCGGGCTGATGCCCTGCAGTTGCCGTTGCAGCGCGCCGAACCGCAGTGGGCCGTCCTCCAGCGCACCGATCGCAAGGGCGGCCCACTTGTTCGCGAGCAGGTCGAGGACATCGCGGCACGGGCACTGCGCCGCATAGACGTCGTGCTTGTCGTGCTTCCCGGTCGCGCACAAGGTGCTCATACTTCCCAAAAGATAGCAGCAGCCCTTGCGGGAAACTAGGGCCCCGCAGATAGTTTCCCCACCATGAGAGCTATCAGCCAGAAAGAGATCGGCGGTCCGGAGGTTCTGCAGCTGGTCGAGGTCGAGCGACCTGAGCCGCTGCCGACCGAGGTCCTGGTCCGCGTGCACGCGGCCGGAGTGAACCCGGTCGACGCCAAGACCCGGGCCGGCAGCGGCGTGGCCGGACTGCTGGGCGAGCCGCCCTTCATCCTCGGATGGGATGTCTCGGGCGTCGTCGAGGCGGTCGGGCACGGAGTCCACACCTTGCAGGTCGGCGACGAGGTCTACGGGATGCCGTGGTTCCCACGAGCCGCGTCGGCGTACGCCGAATACGTGACCGCTCCGTCCCGGCATTTCGCCCGCAAACCGGCCAACCTCAGTCACGTCGAGGCTGCGGCACTCCCGCTCGCCGGACTGACGGCGTACCAGATCCTGACCGCGCTGGCCGACGTACAGCCGGGCCAGCGGGTGCTGATCCATGCGGCCGCGGGCGGAGTCGGCCACCTGGCCGTCCAGTTCGCGAAGTCGCTCGGCGCCCACGTCATCGGTACGGCGAGCGCCGGCAAGCACGAGTGGTTGCGTGAACTCGGGGCGGACGAGGTCATCGACTACCACTCGACCGCCGTCGACGAGGCGGTCGGCGATATCGACCTCGTGGTGGATCTGATCGGCAGCGAAACCACGCTCGGCGAGTCGGTCCGCGCGCTCAAGCCGGGCGGCCTGCTGGTCGCCGTACCGTCCGGGACCTCTCCCGAGCTGCTCGCAACCGCGAAACAGGCCGGTGTCCGCGTGGCCGGCTACCTCGTCGAGCCGGACGGCCACGCGCTCACCGAAATCACCCGCCTGGTCGAGTCCGGCGCCGTCCGGGTCGAGGTCGAAGCCGTCTTCCCGCTCACCGAGGCGGCCGAGGCTCACCGCCGCCAGGAGTCGGGGCGCACCCGCGGCAAGCTCGTCCTGGAAGTTGTGTAGCTAAGGACAGGACGTATATGCCCACTACGCCCGGTCCGCTCACTCGCTGAGCGTGCCGGGCGGTCTACGTATAGACCTACTACCTGTCGTTAGCGACGCGAACTGAGACCCGGGACCGGGGGCGTGCGGGCGTATGTGAAGCTGGGGGTGTCCGATGGGTGCGCCCGAGGGTTGGTGGCGGTCGCATCGGGCACCGGTCGGAGGTGCCGCCGGGATCTCTCCGCGTGGCGTCTTGACCTCAACCGTGGTTGAAGTTTCAAGCTGGTGGTGACACCAGGACAGCGGCGATACCGGCCCCCTGGGCCCCGACGAAGGAGCAGAGTTGACCACGTATTCGCTTCCCGATCTTTCCTACGACTACGGCGCACTCGCACCGAGCATCGCCGGCGAGATCATGGAGCTGCACCACTCCAAGCACCACGCGACCTACGTGAAGGGTCTGAACGACACCCTGGACAAGCTGGCCGAGGCCCGCGACAAGGGTGACTTCGGCGCGATCGTCGGCCTCGAGAAGACGCTCGCCTTCAACCTCGGCGGGCACGTCAACCACTCGATCTTCTGGAAGAACCTGTCGCCGGACGGTGGCGACAAGCCGGACGGCGAGCTGGGTGCCGCGATCGACGAGTCCTTCGGCTCGTTCGACGGTTTCCAGGCGCACTTCACCGCCGCCGCCACCACGATCCAGGGTTCCGGCTGGGCGATCCTCGGCTGGGACGCGCTCGGCGGCAAGCTGCTGGTGCACCAGCTGTACGACCAGCAGGGCAACCTGCCGGCCGGCCAGATCCCGATCGCGATGCTGGACATGTGGGAGCACGCCTTCTACCTGCAGTACAAGAACGTGAAGCCGGACTACGTCAAGGCCTGGTGGAACGTCGTCAACTGGGCCGACGCCCAGGCGCGTTTCGACGCCGCCCGCGCCGGCGCCGGTGCACTCATCACCGGAGTCTGACAGCCCCCGAAGCCTCGGTGAACCGTGATCGGTTCACCGGGGCTTCGTGCTGTGCGCAGCGATCACCGGAGCGATCGCCGACGCCTTGATCACGTGATTCTGCCCCGGCACCTCAGTGTGCTCAGCACCCGGTACGGCGGCCGCGAGCGCGCGCGTCGACGCCTTCATCCAGGCTGGGCTCTTGCCACCGTTCACCACCAGCACCGGTACGTCGATCGCCGCCCACTGCCCGGCGTCGAGCGGATCGCCGAAGCAGTTCTCGCCGAGCAGCCGCGCGTCGTACGGGAGGGTGTGCGCGATTGCCTTCATCGGCTTCCAGGCCGGCATCAGCTTCATCATCGTCACCACGAAGCCGGGCAGCCCGATCCCCTTCGTGAAGAAGTACTTGATCGCGGCCCCGGGCTCGAGCGCCTCCAGGTCGGCGACCCAGCTCCGCGGGATCTGCTTGCGGCTGTCGTCCACCACGTACGGCGGCTCGAACACGACCGCCTTCTCGATCGCCACGCCCGCGGCCAGTGCATGCAGGACCAGCGCCGCGCCGGACGACGTCCCGTACACGGCCGCCGAACCGCCCGCCGCCTCGATCACCGCGGCCAGGTCCTCGATCTCGCGCTCGACCGCATACTCCCCCGCGTCACCGGAGTCACCGCGACCACGGCGGTCGTAGTTGTAGACGGTGAAGCTTTCCGCGAGCAGCTCGGCGAGCTCGGGCATCGGGCCCTGGGCGCGGCTGCAGAGTGCGCCATCGACGAGGACCAGCGCCGGGCCGGAGCCGCGGCGGTCGTAGGCGATCGTCGTACCGTCCTTGGAAACCGTGGTGTTCATGGCAAGGCTCCTCTACTGGTGGCTTTGGCAGTGCGTCGAACACCTCACCACTAGATCGACACGGTCCGCCAGATCGACCCGACGTGCGGAAATTACCCGGGGCGAAGAGGAAAACCCGTGTACTTCGGAGGCCAATGTGACATGGATCACAGCTGGTCGCGATCCGGAGTCAGCGGATGACAGGGTGCGGTCAACAAGCGTCCGCCCCGCTTGTCGTATCGGGCTGGGGCCGGACGTTCCGGCCGGGAACGAGCTTGGGGGCTCATTGCGTTCCTGGCGCCAGACGGAACTGGGAGGAATTCTGTGAAAGCCCGTACCTGGCTCGTCGGCCTTGCCGCCGGCGCAGTCGCTTTGACTTTGGCCGCACCCAACGCCGCCATCGGCGCCCCGAGCGCGGACCCGGCTCCGAAGAGCCCGTCGGTCCGCCAGCTCGACACCCCTGCGGGTGGCGGCGCCGGGATCGTCACCAAGCGCGATGCCCTCGGCCGCGCACACTCCGTCCGCCCGACCATCCCACTGAAGGCACCGAAGTCGGTCGCTTCCAGGGCGGCCAAGGCCGCCACCAGCCGGCCCGACTCGGCAGCCGTCGCGAAGGCTCAGGTCGACGCGATCGCGCCGTACTTCGGTGCCCGCCCGGCCGACCTGGTCGCGACCGGCACCTCGATGTCGGAGTACGGCTCGCAGACCCGGTTCCAGCAGACCATAGACGGTGTCGAGGTGTTCGGCGGCCAGATCGTCACAAACCTGGACAAGGCCGGCGCGCTGGAGTCCGCCAACGGCGAGGTCGCGCTGGCGACGTACGGCGCTTTCCCGGCCGCCGACAAGGTTGACGCCGCCAAGGCGAAGGCGCTGGAGTCGGCCCTGGCCGCGGTCGCGAAGCAGGGCAAGTTCGACGTCTCGAAGCTGAAGGCCGAGCTGACCGGCCCGCGCTGGTTCGACATGGGCCTGATGACGCGCCAGCCCGGATCGGTCGCCATCCCGGTCTACATGTACGAGGTCACCGGCGCCGGCGATGTCCGCTGGCAGGCCATGGTGCACGCCTCCGGCCAGGCGCTGCTCGCCTGGGACCTGAGCGAGAAGATCAACCGCGTGGTCTGTGACGCGAACCGCGCGATCATCCAGACCGGCGGTGAGGACGTCCGCTGCGGAACCGGCCAGGCGTTCGAGCCCACGCGGGTCGAGGGCGGCGCGGTCTCCGACGTTCAGGACGTCAACCAGGTCTTCGACTTCTTCGGTGACACCTCCGACACCTACCAATCGCTGGGCACCGACCTGACCGAGCTGATCGGCGTCGACTACGGCGACGGCAAGGGCAAGGCGATCCGCGGCACCGTCCGGATCTGCGTCGACGGCGGCTGCCCGTTCGCCAACGCGTTCTGGAACGGCGAGCAGATGGCCTTCGGCGAAGGCGTCAGCACCGACGACATCACCGGTCACGAGCTGACCCACGGCGTCACCCAGAACACCTCCGGTCTGGCCTACCTGTGGGAGGCCGGCGCGATCAACGAGTCGCTGTCCGACATCATGGGCGAGTTCGTCGACCTGACCAACGGCTCCGCGGACGACACCCCCGCGAACCGCTGGCAGATCGGTGAGGGTTCGAGTCTCGGCTCGATCCGCAGCATGTCCGACCCGACGCAGTTCAACGACCCGGACAAGATGACCAGCGCGAACTGGTTCGTCGACGACTTCTTCCAGGACAACGGCGGCGTGCACCTCAACTCCGGTGTCGGCAACAAGACGGCGTACCTGATCGCCGACGGTGGCGGCTTCAACGGCCAGAAGATGATCGGTATCGGCCTGGCCCGCTCCGAGGCGCTGTGGCACGAGACCCAGAAGGTGCTCACCACCGGCGCCGACTACGGCGACCTCGCCGAGGGCCTGCGCGCGACCTGCGACAAGCTGGCCAAGAAAAAGAAGTCCGGGATGACGAAGAAGGACTGCGCCCAGGTCGAGCTGGCCATCAAGGCCACCGAGCTGGACAAGGAACCGGCCGTCGGTCTCCCGGCTCAGGCCCCGGTCTGCGACACCGCCGGCGCCAAGGTCAAGAACCTGCTCAAGACCAGCTTCAAGGAGTACCCGGACGGCAAGGTCGTCCGCGACCAGGGCTGGGTGCTGGGCAAGGCCGAGGGCGTCGACGGTTCCCAGGTCGACACGTCGTACAGCAAGGACGGCGACGACTCCATGTTCGGCATGGTGACCGCTCCGGACCAGGCGATCGGCATCCAGACCGCCAACGGCACCAAGGTCAAGGCCCAGAAGACGTACCTGCGCTTCCAGCACGCGTACAACTTCTACAACGTGTTCATCATCTTCGGTGTCCGCACCGGAACCGCCACCCTCGAGTACTCCGACAACGGTGGCGCGACCTGGCAGGACAGCTCCGCGCTGACCGGCTGGACGAACGGCCCGACCGTCGATCCGAACTTCGACGACGAGCCTGCCGCCTGGCACGGCAACTCGGGCGGCTGGGAGACCAGCCGGCTGGACGTGACCGAGTTCCAGGGCAAGCAGCTGAAGTTCCGCTGGACCTTGCACGGTAAGGACTACACCGACCTGGTTCCGGCCAACTGGTGGCTGGACAACGCCAGCATCTACACCTGCTCGAAGTAGTACCCAAGGCCCGGTGGATTCGTCCACCGGGCCTCGGCCTTTTCACCACGGGGAAATCGATTCCCCAGAGCGCGGTCTGGGGCTAAGGTGCTGGGCAGGAATTCCCCACCGCCCCCGGGAGACCGCAATGGCCGACCAGCCCGCCCCTCCGCTGTCCGCTTGTGACAACCCCGCCTGTGGGGGCTCCTGCCCGCGGGCAGGCGTCGCGCGGCGGACATTCCTCTCGATCAGCGCGGCCGGTCTCGGCGTGCTTGCCGCGCCCGATGCTCTCCGTGCTGTTGCAGCACCCCGGGCACCTCTCAGTGCGGCCGAGGCTGCCGCGCTCGCGGATCGTGGTGAGCCGACGGTTTACTCCGGTACGGCGCTCGCCAAGATCGGGATGCCGATCGGTGGTGGCTGTGCGGGCCAGGTCTACCTGTCGGGTGACGGCCGGATGTGGGGCTGGGATGTAGCCAACGCCTTGAGCTACCCGCTCGGCGGCGCCGATTTCGCCGGCACGCATTACGTCGCGCCATTGTCCGCCGATGCTCCCGGCGCCACCCGCTTCCGGCAGGGCTTCGCGCTGCGCACCGGCACGACCGCGCGGTACGTCGATGCCAAGGGTTTCAGCGATGTGCGGTTCACCGGGCAGTATCCGATCGGCCGGGTGTCCTACAAGAGCACCGCGAGCCCGGTCGAGGTCACGCTCGATGCGTTCTCGCCGTTCACTCCGTTGGAGACCCTCGACTCGACGCTGCCGGCCACGATCTTCGCGTTCACGCTGCGCAATACGTCAGCCTCCGAAGTCGATGCGACACTACTCGGGTACTCCGAGAATTCGGTCTGCCTCGACAGCCGCCGCAGCCAGCCGACCACGCAGCGCGCGACCGCCTTCGGGTCCGGGATCGAGTGGTCGGCCGCCGATCCGGTGGCGACGTCGCGAGCCGACATTCTCTTCGAGGACTGGGAACGCGACACGTACGACGGCTGGACGGCAACCGGCACGGCCTTCGGCTCCGGACCGGTCGCGGCGACCGCCGTACCGGAGTACATGAAGCGCTTCGGGGATCTGAATGCGCATGGAACGCGGTTCGTCACCTCGCACAACTACCGCGCCAACCCGAATGACATCCCCGGCGCGGATGCCCATGTCGGCACGCTGACCAGCGCACCCTTCGTGGTGAATCGTCGTTACGTCACGGCGTCCGTCGGTGGTGGCGCCAGCACGGCGCTTCAGATAGTTGTCGACGGCAACGTCGTGGCCACTGCGAGCGGCACGGACACCGAGCCGATGCAAACTAGGGTGCTCGACGTCTCGGCGTACCAGGGCCGCACCGCGCAACTCCGCCTGGTCGACAACGCCACCGGTTCCTGGGCGCATCTGAACGTGGATCGGATCATCTTCAGCGACCGCGCCGACATCACTTACGAGACCTGGGGCAGCGACACGTACGGCGGTTGGACGACCACCGGGGACGCGTTCGGGAGTGGACCGGTGAAGCCGGAGCAGACCCCAGCCCTGATGCAGCGGTACGGCGATCTGAACGTCCATGGGTCGCGGTTCGTCACGTCGTACAACTTCCGCCTGACTGGCGATCCGGACGGCCGCACGGGCACGTTGACCAGCCCGCCGTTCGAGATCTCCCGCCGGTACGTCGCCGTCGCGATCGGCGGCGGCAATCGCGGGACCGTGAATGTGGTTGTCAACGGCAACGTCGTGGCCACGGCGACCGGCGCCAACAGCGAACCGCTGGTCGGGCAACTGCTTGATGTCGGCAACCATGAGGGCAAGACCGCGCGGATCCAGGTGGTCGACAACGTCACCGGCAGCTGGGCGCACATCAACGTCGGCAGCGTCACGTTCACCGACCGGGCAGATGTCGTCTTCGAGGACTGGGAGCGCACCAACTACGACGGCTGGACAGTCACCGGTACGGCGTTCGGCGCGGGGCCGGTGACGGTGGCCGAGACCCCGGCGGACTTCCGGCGGCCGTTCGGCAACCGGTCCGAGCTGAATGTTTCGGGCAGCCGGTTCGTGACGTCGTACAACTTCCGCGACGGCTCACACGACGGCTCGCAAGGGACGTTGACCAGCCGAGTGTTCACCATCGACCGGCGCTACATCACTGTGTGGACAGGCGGTGGCAGCAACCCGGCGACGACCGCGGTCAACCTGCTGGTCGACGGTGCCGTGGTCGCCACCGCCACCGGCGCGGACATGGAACCGCTGGACGCGATCTGCTGGTCCGTCGGCCGTTGGGCCGGGAAGTCCGCGCAGATCCAGATCATCGACAAGTCCTCCGGTGGGTGGGGGCATGTCAACGTCGACCGGATCATCTTCAGCGACCGGCCGATCCGCCAGCAACCCGTTGCCGACCGCACCGATGCGGGCAGTTTCGCGTTGGCCACAGTCGAACCGAGCGCCGTCGTACGGCGATCGATCGCGGCCTGGTCGACGCCGGCCGAGCTGTTCGACGCGGCGGACGGTCCGGCCGAGGTGGACGGCTCGGACACGCAGGTCGGCACGGTCGCGGTCAGCGTTCGCCTCGCGCCCGGTGAATCGCGCACGCTGCGATTCGTCCAGAGCTGGTTCTACCCGACGCCGGAGCGACGGCACTTCGGGCATCTCACCAATGGTTCGACGTTCCTCCGGCACTACGCCACCCGCTTCAACTCCGCCCGCCAGGTGACCGAGCACGTCGGCGCGAATCTGGAGCGGCTGGAGTCGGGCACGCGTGAGTGGGTGCGGACCTGGTACGACGATTCCACCTTGCCGCACTGGTTTCTCGAGCGGACCTTCGCCAACACGTCGACGATCGCGACCGGCACGTGTCACCGCTGGAGCGACGGCCGTTTCTACGCGTGGGAAGGCGTCTACTGCTGCCACGGCACCTGCCAGCACGTCTGGAGCTACGCCCAGGCGATCGGCCGGCTGTTCCCCGACCTCGAACGCGACACCCGCGAGCGCGTCGACCTCGGTATCGCCTACAAATCCAGCGGGGAGATCGCGAACCGCGGTGAGTCGGGTGACGCGGCCTCGTCGTTCGCGGACGGCCACTGCGGCACGATCCTGCGGATCTATCGCGAACACCAGATGGCGCCGGATGCGGCGTTCCTGACCCGGGTCTGGGCGAAGGTGAAGACCTCGGTCGAGTATGTGATCTCGGCCCGGGACGGATCCGACCAGGACGGCATCTTCCGCGGCGGGCAGTGGAACACCTTGGACACCGAGTGGTTCGGCGAGATCCCGTGGCTGAGCGGCCTGTACGTCGCCGCGCTGCGGGCCGCCTCTGCGATGGCGACCGAGATGGGCGACACCGCGGCGGCCACCCGGTACACCACGATCGCCGACCGCGGATCGTCGTACCTGAACGGCTCTTTGTGGAACGGGACCTACGGCTACTACGTGCAGAAGGTCGACGCGGCGCACCCAGCAGCCAACACGAACCGGGGTGTGTTCATCGATCAGATGTACGGGCAGACGTACGCCGCTCAGCTCGGGCTACCGCGGGTTTTCGCGGCGGACAAGGCGCGCACGGCGTTGACGAGCCTGTACCGCAACAACTTCCAGCCGAACCCGTCGGCGTACCGGCCGCCAGGCCTCCCGGCCGGCCGCGTGTACACGACCGCCAACGAGGCCGGGACGATCATGGTCGCCTGGCCGAACGGCGGATCCACCGAAGCGGGTGGGCATCCGTACTTCAACGAGGTGTGGACCGGGCAGGAGTGGCAGTTCGCGGCCCAACTGTTCGCGGAGGGTCTGACCGCTGAGGGCCTTGCGGTGTCGCGGGCGATCTACGACCGGCATCGGGGCGAGAAACGCAATCCCTACAACGAGATCGAGGCCAGCGACCACTACGCGCGGGCGATGATGAGCTTCGGGACCTACCTGGCCGCCTGCGGGTACGAATACCACGGACCGCGCGGCCATCTGGGGTTCGCGCCGCGACTCACCCCGGAGGAGTTCGCCTGCGCGTTCACGGCCGCTGAGGGCTGGGGCCGCTACCACCAGACCCGTACGGCGACCTCGCAGACGGCGACCGTGGAGGTCCGGCACGGCCGGCTGCGCCTGAAGACGCTCGCCTTCGAGACCGCCCGCCCGGCCACCGCGGTCACCGTGACCCACGCCGGTACGACGTTGCCGGCCACGCTCGCGGTGAGCGGGAACCGAGTCGTGGTGACCCTCAACTCAACAGTCGTCATCATTGATCAACTGTTGACCATCATGCTCACGACATGACAACACCGGGACGCTCGTCGTCCCAGGCGGCAGCGCTGATCCGCCAACCGGCCGCGGTCCGGACGAACTGGATCGTCTTCATCCCGCGGCCGGTGAACGCGACGCCGTCCTGACGGCCTTCCTTGGCATAGGCGCCGTACCAGTGCGCGACGTCGCCGAAGACGTCGATGCGGCCGTCCAACGCCCACTCTCGGAAATCGGTGAGCGCGCCGCCGGTCAGGAGCGCGCGGCGGGGCGCGATGAACTCGTCGACGGTGTAGGCCAGCGGCTCGGTGCCGCAGGTGCGGACGATCACGGCTTGCGGAATGAAGAGCTCCGGCAACGCGTCCAGCCGCTCATCGCAGTCGGGGCCGGAGACGAAAGCGTCGAAGAAGCGGCGTACGAGATCTTGCAGGGCGGTCTGATCCATGTTCACAACCTAACCAGTTGGGTACTGGGCGTGAGAGCCGATCACTGGAGGCCGAGGATGAGCACGCGTTCAGACGTCGTACCGAAGGAGCACGTCGGCGCGCTGGTGAGTGACCTGACCAGCGACATGAGCCGCCTGATCCGGGACGAGTTACAGCTGGCCAAGGCCGAACTGAAGGACAAGGGCAAGGAGGCCGGTGTCGGTATCGGCCTGTTCGGTGGGGCCGGCACGATCGCGCTCTACGGGCTCGGCGCGCTGATCGCAGCGGCCATCTGCGGGCTCGCCGTCGTACTCCCTGCCTGGCTGTCGGCGCTGATCGTCGCCGTCGTGCTGTTCGCCGTCGCCGCGGTCGCGGCGCTGCTGGGTAAGCGTCATGTCAGCAAGGCAACTCCGCCCATTCCGCAACGCGCCGTCGGTGGCGTCCACGAGGACATCGAAGCCCTGCGCGGCCATCACCCGGAAGGGACCCTCACTTCATGAAGCATCGCGACGACATCTCCGAGACCGAGGCCTTACGCCTCGAGCTCGAGCAGACCCGTCAGCATCTGGCCGACACCGTCCAGCAACTCACCCACCAACTCAACGTTCCGCTCCGCCTCAAAGAAGGCGCCGCCGAGCGGGGCAGCCGCCTGAAGGCGAACGCCGGCATGGCAGGTGAGCGGATCCGTGCCAACGCCGGGTACGCCGGTCTCCGGGTGAAGGACACCGCGACCCAGGTCCCCACGCTCACGAAGCAGCACCCCAAGACCACGGCCGCCGTCGGTGGCGCCGTACTGCTCGGTGCCGGCGCAGCCGCCTGGCTCGCCACCCACCGCAAGTAGCCCCCGCACACAAGACCCGGCGTTGCCCCTTCTGCCCCCTTCACCAGGGCTGAGAAGGGGTAAGCGCGCGGGTTATCCGTTGGTGTTATCCCCTTGCCTTGCGCGCTGGGGGATCGCGGGTTTTTGGCGGAGTGGCGGTGAATTGTGCGGGTTATCCCCTGCGTTGGGGACGAGGGGATGCAGACAGTGGACAGGTTTGGCATTCTCCGGAGATGTAGCGACAGGTAGTCCCCCGGTCGCTATTCGTATCCGCCGCCCAACGGAGTGAGGCCCGCCCATGTCCTACCGTCATGCCCTGACATCCCTCGCCGTACTCGCCACCGCACTTGCTGTCCCGGTGACTTCCGCCAGCGCCGCACCGGCCCCGGAGGCCGCGCCGACCACCGTGTCGTCGTACACCGGATCGCCCCAGGATGCCGCCAACAACAAGGCGTTCTACGACGCGGTGATGAAGTCCGCGCTCGCCAAGCACGCCAAGGCGGCGAAGGCCGGCCAGAAGCTGGCCGCGGTCACCGTCACCTATCGGGTGAACGCGCCGACCTTCCGGAGCCAGATCAACCGCAGCACCCAGATCTGGAACTCCTCCGTCACCGATGTCCGCCTCGCCGAGGTCAGCAGCGGCGGCGACTTCTACTACCGCGAAGGCAACAGCTCCCGCGGTTCCTACGCTTCGACCGATGGACGCGGTCACGGCTTCATCTTCATCGACTACCGCCAGGCCCAGCAGTACGACTCGACCCGGATCACCTCGCACGAGACCGGGCACGTCCTTGGCCTTCCGGACCACTACTCTGGCCCGTGCTCGGAGTTGATGTCCGGTGGCGGGCCCGGCACGTCCTGCACCAACGCCTACCCGAACTCCGCCGAGCGCAGCCGCGTGAACCAGATCTGGTAAGACCCCTCCCCAGCCCGGGAGCCTCCGCTGCAAGGGGCTCCCGGGCTGTGGTGTCTTCAGCAGGGTTGCCTCAGCAGGCGGCCGCGCGCTCGAGGAGCAGGGTGCGTTCGCGTTCGTTGCGGGTGAGGCCGGCGGCCTTCTCGAACTCCTTGCGCGCCTCGTCGAGGCGGCCGAGTTTGAAGAGCAGGTCACCGCGCACGCTCGGCAGCAGGTGGTAGTCCTTCAGGGACGGCTCATCGGCAAGTACGTCGACCGCCGCCAACCCCTGTTCGGGACCGAACGCCATCGAGATCGCGACTGCCCGGTTGAGCTCGACGACCGGCGAAGGGACGAGCTGCGCGAGTACGGCGTACAGGCCGGCAATGCGGGCCCAGTCCGTATCGTCGGGATCGGTGGCGCGGGCGTGGCAGGCGGCGATCGCGGCCTGCAGGAGGTACGCGCCGGGTGGTTTCTCGAGCGCCCAGGCGCGGTCGAGGCCGGCCAGACCGCGGTTGATCAGCAGGCGGTCCCAGCGCCGGCGGTCCTGCTCGAGAAGGAGTACGGGCTCACCGTCCGGGCCGACTCGGGCGTTCGCGCGCGATGACTGCAGCTCCATCAGGGCGAGCAGGCCGAGTACCTCGGGTTCGTCCGGCATCAGCTCGACCAGCAACCGGCCGAGCCGCATCGCCTCGTTGCACAGCGCCGGCCGCATCCAGTCGTCGCCGGCGGTCGCGGAGTAGCCCTCGTTGTAGATCAGGTAGACGACCTCGAGCACGCTACCCAGCCGATCCAGCAGGTCAGGCCCGGCCGGCACCTCGAACTCCACCCCGGCCTTGGCCAGGTTCCGCTTCGCCCGCACGATCCGCTGCGCGATCGTCGACTCCGGCGCCAGGAACGCGCGCGCGATCTCGTCGGTCTTCAACCCACCCAGCAACTTCAGCGTCAGCGTCACCCGCGCATCCATCGTGAGCACCGGATGGCACGCGGTGAACACCAGTCGCAGCAGGTCGTCCTCGATGTGATCCTCGAGAATCGCCTCGACATCGTCCTCGACGCTCTCCCCGTCGATCTCCAGCTCATGCCCCATCTCGGCAAGCTTGCGCTGGTACGTCTCCTTGCGCCGGATCAGGTCGATCGCCCGCCGCTTGGCAATCGCCATCAGCCAGGCGCCAGGATTGTTCGGTACGCCGGACTCCGGCCACTGCTCGAGCGCCGCCACCAACGCATCCCCGGCCAGCTCCTCCGCCAGCCCCACATCCCGCACGATCCGAGCCACGCCCGCCACAATCCGCGCCGACTCGATCCGCCACACCGCATCAATCGCCCCGTGCACATC
>NZ_SMKA01000201.1 GCF_004348455.1 Kribbella albertanoniae | reverse complement strand
GGGCAGGACTGGTTGGGCTTCGGTTGGTTGTCTGGCGGTTGACTAGCCTGGGCGGCATGCGACGACTTGTGCTGGCTGGGGTGTCCGTTGTGCTGCTGATCGGGTCTGCTTGTTCTTCGGGAGCGGTGGCTGCGCCGACACCGGAAGCCAGCAGTACGACGACTGTGCGGCCGCAGGTTGCGCGGTTTCAGGAGCTGGAGAAGCAGTATGCGGCTCGGCTCGGGGTGTTCGCGGTGGACACGGGGAGCCGGCGTACGGTCAGTTATCGGGCTGATGAGCGGTTTGCGTTTGCTTCGACGGTCAAGTCGCTGGCGTGCGGCGTACTGCTGCGCCAGGCGAAGGACCTCGACAAGCTCATCCGGTACACAGCGGCTGACCTGGTCACGTACTCGCCGATCACCGAGAAGCACGTCGACACTGGCCTGACGCTATACCAGCTGTGCGATGCAGCGATCCGCTACAGCGACAACACTGCCGCGAACCTGATCCTGGTCGAGCTCGGCGGCCCGGCCGGTCTGCAGAGGGCTTTGCGCAAGCTGGGTGATGGGATCACGAACGTCAACCGCAACGAGCCCACGCTCAACGAGGCGACCCCCGGCGACAGGCGCGACACCACGACGCCGTGTCAGCTCGCGACCAGCCTGCAGAAGTTCACTCTCGGCCATGCACTCCCGCCGGCCAAGCGGGCGATCCTCAACAACTGGCTGCTGACCAACACCACGGGCGACAAGACGATCCGCGCCGGTGTTCCGAAGGACTGGAAGGTCGGCGACAAGACCGGCACCGCCGGGTACGGCGGCCGCAACGACGTCGCCGTCATCTGGCCGCCGAACCGCGCACCGATCATGCTCGCCATCATGTCCACCAAGGGCGTGAAGGACGCTCCGACGGACGACGCGCTGATCGCGGCCGCCGCAGCAGCTGCCATCAACGCCCTGGGCTGATCATCGGGTCGACGCGGGTGCGGTCCGTCGATGAGCAGCCTGAGCGCTCCGGCTGACTCCGAGCCCGAACGGCAGTTCGAAGAGGGCCTTCGGCAAGTACTTGTAGAGGAGCAGACACAGCCAGGCCACGAACGCCGTCAGTACGACGGGCTCGACGATCTGCGTGACCAGTTGGATCGTCGGGCTCGCGGACGACAGTGGCTTCAGCAGCGCCTCGTGAATCAGGGCCAGCACGGGCATGTGGATCACGTAGATCGGCAGTGTCCGCCGCCCGATACTCGCGAGCCCGTTGCTCAGCCGCTCCCAGCGCGTCACCAACCCGGCGGCCGTCACGCCGAGCAGAATCGCCACTCCGCTTACCAGCGGCCACAGCCCGAACCAGGTCTTCGCGTCGAACAGGGCGACCACTGCCAGCAGTACGGCGTACGGGGCTGCGATCATGACCAGTCGCAACCAGCTTGCCTGGGCCGCGAGCTGCTCGATCAGCGTCTTTCCATAGATGCCGGCCAGGAAGAAGACCAAGTTCTGATAGACGCCGGCGCGGTCACCTGGCACCGGGACCAGCCCGGCCGAAGCCGTTGCCGACAGCAAGAAGGCCAGCCCGAGCACGATCCACGGCGGCACCCGGCGTGTGGCGCGGGCGATCAGGAAGTACAGCGCGAGGGCGTAGAGGTACCAGAGGTTCGACGGGGTGATGAACAGCTGCGCCACGAACTTCAGCGGCCCGTCCGCGCTCTCGGTGCCGAAGTCCGGTACGAAGGCAAGGATCGCCGTGTGGATGATCAGCCACACCGCGTAGAGGTAGTAGAACTTCGCCACCTTGGCACGCAGCACCTCCGGCCAGGTCCGCTGCACCGCGCGGACTGCGAAGAAGCCGGAGACCGCGAAGAACAAGGGCATCCGCAAGGGCAGCAACTGTTCCCCGAAGGTGCCCCAGGCACCCTTCACCTGGCCACCGATGTGCCAGTCGATCTGCAGATAGTGCTTCATCAGCACGTGCCACAGGACCACCAGCAAAATACAGACGCCCTTGGCAACATCTGCCCAGGCGACGCGGTTCCGCTCCGGCATCTCAGTTCCTTCCGCGGTCGCATCCGCCATCGACATGCCTTAAAAACTAGGGAAATCAGGGCCGCACGCCATCAGCCCCGAGGTGGCAGCCGATGTCATCCCGTGGTCTGACACGGACCGATCGCCGTACGTCAAAAGGGCAATCGCGCGCCGACGGCAACGAAGAGAGGACCTGAAGGGCGCGCGAGGTTGTACGGCGTGGCTTACGTCACAACGCCGCACTCCCCCGGAACCACCCCTCAGCGGCTCTTTGACCAGCGTCGGGGGTAGCCATTTCACGGCCGTTTCACAGGCGCGTCACAGACCGCCGCCGACGGCATGCCGGTCGGCGCATTTGGCCGATGACCCGTGACCACGGATATAGTGCGGCCGGTATCAGGGAGTAGCGGAACTGAACTTTTCCCTCGGAGCCGGCGTCCCACTGATCACGTGCTCGACCCAAGCCCGTTATCCCGGGCGACTCAGAGGAGCCTGCCCAGGATGACATCAACGCCGATCGCCGACGTCGCATCGAGAGAGCTCGCGGACACCACGGTCCGCACCGGGACTTCGCGGCAGCCGATGAGCCACGCCGAGTACCTGGGGCTCAAGCGGTTCCCGGCACTCGACGGGTTGCGGGCGATCGCCGCGCTGATGGTAGTTGTCTTCCACAACCAAGGTCCCGACTGGCTGCAGGGCTGGATCGGCGTCCAGATCTTCTTCGTGATCTCGGGCTTCCTGATCACCACGCTGATGCTGCGCGAAGAGGATCGCTCCGGGCAGATCTCGTTCAAGAAGTTCTACGCCCGGCGCATCTTCCGCATCCTGCCGGTCTACTTCGTCCTGCTCGGTGTGACCCTGTTCCTCCAGTTCCTGCACGGGACCCTGCCCAAGGGCCCGCCGGGGACGGAACTGCCGCTGTACCTGTTCTTCTTCAACGAGTTCGGCAACGGCGGCCAGTACGGGCAGTCCTGGTCACTGGGGATCGAGCAGAAGTTCTACCTGTTCTGGCCGCTGCTGGCGTTCTCCGCAATCCTGGTGCAGCGTCGGAGGAAGTTCCGCGGCCGAGTCGGCCTGACCCTGGTGCTGATGGCGATCATGCTCGCGATGGTGCCGCTCTCGATGGGCGGCGACCCGCGCGGCTGGACCGCGCACTACTTCTCGATCCTGGTCGGCTGCCTGGTCGCGATCCTGATGCACAACCGCAGGACCTACGCCATCTTCAAGCCGCTGACCCGGCCGTGGGTCGCCTGTACGGCGGCCGCCGCATTCGTCGCCATCCACGGGACCGTGCACCTGTGGGGCGCGTTCATCGAGAAGCACCACCTGGCCGGGGATGTGCCGGGCTTCATCGCGGTCCCCCCGCCGTACGTCGTACTCGTCGGCTTCCTGTTGTTGCCCGCGTTGCTCGCCAACGCGTTCCCGCAGCGACTGCTGTCCGCGCGGCCGTTCGTGTTCCTGGGCGAGCGCTCGTACTCGATCTATCTGGTGCAGCTGATCGCCCACGAGGCGGTGGTGGCGATCTATCTGCTGTTCGGCGCGAACCTCGGCAAGACCCCAGTGCCGTTCGTCGCGGTGTCGCTGATGTCGATCCTGATGGCGCACCTGTGCTACCGCTGGGTCGAGCAGCCGATGATCACCGTCGGCAAACGCTTCATCAGCACGAAACTGGCCTGATAACAACTGGCCTGACAGCCGGGGTGCTGGGGGCACCCCGGCCACCTCAGGTCAGGGACAGGTGCCGTTGACCGGAGTCGACAGTCCGGTCCACATGAAGGCGTCACTGACCCAGGTGCCATCGCTCAGCCGGTTCCAGAGGCTGGTGGACCCCCAGCGCCCGCTGTGCGAGGTGCCGTTCTTGGAGCAGGAGATGTTGACCGTCGTACCGTCGGCCACGCTTCCCGCAAGCGCGTAGTTGGTGCCCGGTCCGGTGCGCTTGTTGACCGTGCCCCCACCGAACGCGTCCATGATGCCCTGGGTGAAGCCGAGCGCTCCGTAGTTGTAGAGCTGCTGGCCAGGGCTACGGACCGTGCTGCCGTGCAGTGCGGTCCCGTTGTACGCCGTGGCCGCGTTCTGGAAGACCCAGCCACCGACGTTGTGGCCGGCGATGCCGACGTACGCGCTGTTCTGGCGCAGGGCGAAGTGCACGTGCGGACCGTTGGCCGAGCCGCCGCACGAGACGTCGGTGCCGATGTTGCCGAGGAACCTGCCCTCGCTGACAGCCAGACCGTTGGCCGCGATGTTGCCGGCCAGGTGGTAGTAGTCGGTCGCGTAGCCGCGGTCGTGGATGACGCGGATCCAGCCCTTGCCGTTGCCACACATCGTGTACGCCGTACCCCCGCGCGCCGCGAGCACCTGACCGTTGCCGCCCGCCAGGTCCAATGCGCTGTACGGCGTGTCTGTCCCGGCCCAGCCGTGTGCACCACCGGGCATGCTCCACGAGGTGCCGGTCGCGAACGGGAGCCGCATGCCGGTCCGGAAGTCACCGCCGGCTGCCTGCGGAGCGAACGACTGCTGGCCGAACAACTGCTTCTCCTTCGCCGAGACGACCGGCGACGCGGCAGTCAGCTCGCTGAACGCTTGCTCGCCTTCGAGGCCGACCTGCCACTTGCCGTCGACCAGCCGGGCCGCGAACAGCCAGCCCTCCGGGTGCGAGTCCTCGCCCTGCGGGACCAGCGCGACGGTGGTACCGAAGACCGTGCCGGTACCGGCGCCTCGGGTCACGTTGACCTGAACACCGGACCTGGCCTTGCTGGTCTTGGCCAAGCTGACTTTCGCCGTCACGGCCTGCTGCAGGCTGGGCTGTTGGGGAGCAGCGGCGGCCGTGACCGGGACCGCCAAGGCGCCGGCTGTCAGCACTGCAGCCCAGCGCAATCTCGAGTTGAACGTCATAACGGTCCTCCTGATGGGACGGAACAGGATCGGTGGCGAAAAGCTATCCGCCGACTACGCACAGTCGGCTATCTTGTGGGCTGATCAGCGTCCAGAGACTGTCCACTGGGGTGAGGTGAGGTCATGGACAGCTCGGCCTTGGTGGCGCTTGGCGCTGCCATGCTGCGCTACCGCTTGGCCCGTGGCCTGTCCTTGCGACAGCTCGCCGCGCGCCTCGGCATGCAAGGGCACGGCGGGTTGTCCGACTACGAGAAGGGGCGGCGACTGGCGCCGGCCGATCTGATCGAGCGGTACGAGGAGCAACTCCAGATCACCGACGGCGAGCTGCGCGCACTCCGCACCGCAGCCCTCGCCGAACGCGCGACCGGCAAGTCCGACCCCGCCAAGTCGCCTGCCGTCACCATCGCCGAGCTGCCAGCCGCCCCGCCCGACTTCCAGGGCCGCAACGCAGAGCTGGCGTCGGTACTCGCGGCAGCCGCCGACTGCCTAGCCGGACGCGGACCGGTGACCGTCGTGGTGACTGGGCAGCCGGGCGCGGGCAAGACGACCCTGGCGGTCCGCGCCGCACAGCAGGCGTTCCGGCTCGGGCTGCGGGATGCCCAGTTCTTCGTCGAACTCGGTGCCGCCGACCCCGAGGCGGTACTACGCCGGCTGCTCCGGGCGCTCGGCGTACCGGATGCGCAGTTGCCCTCCGAGGCGGACGAGGCCGCGGCCATGTTCCGCTCCCGGATGGCTGGGCGTCGGTGTGTGCTCGTGCTCGACAACGCGCGCGACGAAGGACAGGTCCGCGCGCTGCTACCGGGTCCGGGGCCGGTGCTCGTCGTGGTCACCAGCCGCCAGCGGATGAGCGGGTTGGCCGGTGCCAGACGCGTCAGCCTGGCTGAGCTGACGCCTGCGGACGCACGGGCGTTGCTCACCGAGATCGTGGGCACGACTCGGGCGGAAGCAGAGCCCGAGTCAGTGGCCGAGGTGGTGGCTGCGTGCGGCCGGCTCCCGCTGGCGGTGCGGATCGCTGGGAATCGGCTGGCGTCCTGGCCGGACTGGTCGATCGCCCATCTCGCTGAGCTGCTGCGCGACGAACAGAACCGGCTCGGTCGCCTCACCGCGGGCGACTTGGCCGTGCGCAGTGCGTTCGCGCTGTCCTACCGCGAGATCTCCCCCGTGGCCGGCCGGTTGTTCCGGCGGCTGGCGCTCATGCCTGGCGCCGACTTCGACGTACAGGCGGCTAGTGCGTTGCTGGGAGAACCAGCAGAGGCTGCGTTGGAGGTGTTGGCAGGCGCAAGTCTGATCGGTCTGGCAGCGACCCCGGGGCGGTACCGCATGCATGACCTTCTGCAGCTGTACGCGTGCGAACTGCTGCAGGAGGACGCGCAACGCGACAAGGCCGAGAAGGCCTTACTGGGTTGGGTTTTCGAGCAAGCACGCCGAGCTGCGGCAACCCTCTCCCCCGAGCCTGCCGACTATCCGGGCGGCCGGTCGGCCGCGGTCGCCTGGCTGGACGCGGAGGCAGGCACGATCCTTGGCGCCGTACGGCGGACCGCCGAGCGCACCGACGGCGAGTACGACGCCCTGCTCAGCGAACTGACCCAGCTGATCCCCTGGTACTACGACCTGCGCTGCCGCTGGTCCGACATGGTCGAGGTGGCCGAGCACGCCCGCTTGGTCGCGGAGCGCTCGGGCGACCTCGCCGAACGCGCCTTCGCCTACAGCATGCTCGGCCTCGGACAGCTCGGTCAGCATCGGTACCGCGCCGCCCTGGCGTCCTGCGAGCTCGGGCTCACCGACGCCCGGGCCACCGGACTCGCGGCCGAGGAAGCCGAGCTTTTCGGCCGGATGGGGCTCGCCTACGAAGGACTCGGACAGTACGCCGAAGCCGAAGCCAGGCACGCTGATCACGCCGAGCGGTGCCGGATGCTCGGTGACAAGTTCGGCGAAGCCGCCGCGGCCGGCCGGCGATCGCACACGTTGCAGATGCTCGGTCGGCACATCGAGGCCGCTGCCTGTCTCAAGCTCGCGCTCAAGATGCGCTCCGGACTCGGCGACGAGCGTGGCGTCGCGATGGCGGAGTACCGATTCAGTGCCCTGCGCAACCATCAGGGCAACCACGAAGAAGCCCTGCTGTGGGCGAACCGGGCTCTCGCCGTGTTCGAGGCCCACGACGACCAATGGGGTACGGCGGTCACCCACTACGAACTGGGTCGCGCCCTCGCGGGACTCGGCCGCCTCCGCGAGGCAGCGACGGCGTACCGGACAGCTGTCCGAGGTCTCGAGGAGATCGGCGAATGGCAGCGACTGGCCGAAGCCACCGCTGCCTTCGCCGAGATCAACTGCCGTTCGCCGCGGCGAGCGCGGTAGCCAGCAACGAATCGACTTCGGCGGCGCGTGGGCTGGCGGATTCGCGGAAGAGATCGCGGGCCTCCGTCCAGACCTCAACGGCGAGGGCCGGGTCGCCGGAGGCCTGGTGAGCGCGTCCGAGGACGGTGAGCGTGTTGGCCCGGCCGAGCTTGGCGTCGAGCGCATCGTAGAGGGCAAGGGCCTCTCGGCAGTACGTGCGTGCCCGCTCGGGGTCGCCGAGTTCCAAGTGACCTTCGGCAAGATTCGCCAGGGCCAGTGGCACCAGCGTGCTGGAGCGGTGCCGGCGGAAATGCGCGACGGCGAGCTCGCCGTACCGGATCGCTTCGTGAAAGTTGCCCAGGGCACCGTGTGCGGCACTCAGGTTGAGCGCGGTGTGCAGGACCGCGCTCTCGTGCTCCGGTAGCCCATCCTGCGCGGCCAGGGCCTTCTCCTGTAGCTCCAGCGCTCGTTCGTGCTCACCGCGGTCGGAGGCGACGAGACCGAGATTGGACAGCACCGTCGACTGCCGGGTCAGGTCACCGATCCGCTCCGCCAGCTCGAGCGCCGCCCGGTAGCAGGCCTCGCTCTCGTCGAGCCGCGACGACGCGAGATGCATGTGACCCTCGACGATTCCGGCGTACATCACCGCGCGGTCGCGACCCGAGCGTTCGGCTGCGCGCCGGCCGATCGCCGCGACCGTTCGCCAGTCGTCAAGGTGCTGGCGGGCTGCCAGGAACGCGGTCAGCGCCCAGGCGAACTGCCAGGCGTGATCGTCATGGCCCTCGTCGAATGCGCGCTGGATCAGCTCGACCAGGACCGGGCGTTCGATCTCGAACCAGTGGAGCGCCTGCGCCGGTCCGGCGAACTGCAGTGGCCCGGCCTCCGGTCCGGCGGCATCGACGACCGGTGTCGCCGCGCCTCGCGGGCGGACGGCGTTGTTGGCGGCCGCCGCCGTGGCGAGGTACCAGTCCAGCATCCGGCGCGTGGTCGCGCTGACTTCGTCCGCACTCTCCTGCTCGGCGGCCAACTCGGCGGCGTACAGGCGTAGCAAGTCGTGCAGCTTGAACCGGCCGGGCTGCGGTTCCTCGAGCAGGTGCTGGGAAACGAGCCGATCGGCCGAACGGCGG
Source organism: Kribbella albertanoniae (assembly GCF_004348455.1). Lineage (GTDB taxonomy): Bacteria > Actinomycetota > Actinomycetes > Propionibacteriales > Kribbellaceae > Kribbella > Kribbella albertanoniae. The sequence goes on along the minus strand of NZ_SMKA01000201.1, from coordinate 9,281 downwards.
ATCTCTCGCGGTGTGCTTCCGGTGAGGACGGCGATCGCGGGGAGGCCGATCGCGCCGGACGGATGCAGCCCGAGGTACCGGAACATCCGCGCGTCCTCGGCCGCGAGCGCCCGGTACGACCAGGAGAACGCTGCCCGGAGATCGGCCGTTGGATCGTCGGCATCGGCGAGCTGATCCAGTCGCCGATGCTCATCGGACAACTCGGTCGCCAACGCGGCCAGCCCGTCCCCCGGGAACCGCGACGCACGCTCACCCGCGATCCGCAACGCGAGCGGAATCCGGCCACACAACTCGACCAGCCTCCGCACGGCCTCCGGATCACCCGCCGCCCGGCCACGACCGACAGCCCCGGCCAGGACATCACCAGCCGCCTCGGACACCAGGGGACGCAGTGTGATTCGGTGCGCGCCGTCGTGAACAGCGAGGCCGCGTAGCTGACTGCGGCTCGTCACCAGCAACAGACAGTCCGATGCCGGAAGCAACGGCCGGACCTGCTCGGCACCCCGCACATTGTCGAGCAGGATCAGCATTCGCTGGCCGGCCAGGCAGGACCGCAGCATCGCCGAACGCTCGTCCAGCCCCTCGGGAATCGCCGCCGGCCGCATCCCGAGTGCCAGCAGAATCGACCGTACGGCGGTCGCCGGATCAACAGGTTCGCCGGACGAGTAGCCGCGGAGGTCGATGAAGATCTGGCCGTCCCCGTAGTACTCGCGAACCCGATGCGCGGCATGAACAGCGAAGGTCGTCTTCCCGATCCCGGCCGGCCCGTCGACCGCGATGACGAGCGGGGCGGCCGCCGTACCGTGACTGTGCACGAGATCGGTCAGCCGGGCGAGCTCCTCTGATCGCCCGGCTACGCCGGCCGGTTCCGGCGGCAGTTGGCGGGGACGGACCGCTGCTTGCTCGGCCGGCTGATCGTCGGTGTCGTCCAGCACCATCGCCTGCGTTGCACGCAGTTCCTCGCCGGGCTCGAGGCCGAGCTCCTCGATCAGCTGAGCACGAGTCTGCTGGTAGACAGTGAGCGCCTCGGCTCGCCGTCCGCACTGATGCAGACCGCGCAGCAACAGCGCACTCAAACTCTCGCGGAGCGGATACTGGGCCGCGAGCTCCGAGAGTTCGCCGATGATCTCGCCCGCGGCACCGCGCCGAATCTCCGCTGCATAAAGGGACTCCAGTACGGCGATGCGCTCGCCACGCAATCGCAACGCCTCAGCTGCGACCAACGCAGGCTCGTCCATCCCGGCGAACGCGTCTCCACGCCAGAGCCCGGCGGCCTCTCGCAACCGCGCCGCGGCCTCGTCCAGGTCATCCCGATTGAGCGCGGCCGCGCCCGCCTGCCGCAGGCTCAGGAAGCGGTCCACATCGAGCTCATCTGGGCCGACAACGATCCGGTAGCTCCCGTCGCGGTGCTCGATCCGCTGCGCATCATCGAGCGACTTCCGCAGCCGGAACACCAGCACCTGCAGCCGCGTCGGGTTGCTGTCCTCGGCGCCCCACAACAGATCGGTCAACGCCTCCGCGCGCAGCCACTCGTTGGGCCGGCACAGCAGGACCGCGAGCAGCCGCGCCTGCGCGCGGCTCGGGGTCAGCTGCTTCGCACCGACGTGCACCTCAAGCGGCCCGAGCACTGCGAACTGCATCGAATGCCCCCAGCTTGGTCGTTGACTCGTGATTGTGCTCACACAGCGTCACGCGAACTACCGTGAGTACTAGCGTTTACCTTATTGTGATCTGTTGTGTCTACCGCCCCCACAATTCCTGCGTTGCCCCATGCCCATTTGACTCTGGCCGACTTCGAGGGTCTCGCGACCACGGTCGCCGGGTATCCGTACGTGAAGCTCGTGCTCGACCAAGAGACGTCGATCGTGCACCTCATCGACGGCGCCGACCGCCTCCTGCATGTTCAGTACGTCGCCGAGCGGGTCCTCGGGATGACCCGGGCCGAGCTGGCCCGCAACCTCGATGCCTTCAACGACTCGGTCTACCGGGCCGAAGACCGGCGCTTCCTGCTCGGCACCCTCGCACTGCACAACCGGCCGGAGTACGGCGGGCTGTTCTTCAGCCTTGAAACCGTCGAGGTCGACACGATGAGCGCCGACCTGTTGCGCCGGTTCTACGACACCGTCCGCGCACTCGTCGTCGATTCCGTGCCGGTGCTGCTCAAGCCCGCCAACCACCTGCAGGAGAGCTTCGACTTCGGCGACCTGCCGCGGATCCTCGCCCACGAGCTGTACTCGACCGCGCCGTACGTGCCGCTCAACCCTGGTACGACGACCGGCCGGCTGCGCGTCTTCGGATCCGAGGAGGCGTACCGGGCGACCACTGATCCCGTGCGCTGGTACGACGTACTGGTGATGGACCGGATGCCCGATGACATCCCGCGGGTGTCGGGGCTGATCAACTCCCGGCACACCACTCCCCTGTCGCACACCAATGTGCTGGCGGCCGGTTGGGGCATCCCGAACGCCATTCAGATCGACGCGCTGACCAGCCTCGCCGCTCTCGACGGTACGTGGGTCGCGGTGACCGTGGACGCGGCCGCGGCGGAGGTCTCGGTCGACGAGATCTCGCGGCCGGACTCGATCGACGCCGGTCCGGCGTGGGCGATCACGCAGGTCGACATCGGCAAGCCCGACCTCGCCGCCGCCCAGATCCTTCCGTTGGAGGAGTTGCGCTCCACGGATGCGCATCGGTTCGGCACGAAGGCCGCGAACCTCGGCGAACTGACCGCCGTACTGCGGGACGGATCGCCTTACTGGCTTGGGTTCTACGCTGCACCGCGACCGCCGCGGCCGCATTTGCTCGAGTACCTCGCGCGGCATCTCGAGACGACCGGCGCCGATCCTGGTGAGCTGTCGCAGGCCGCGCTGCGGATGGTCAAGCAGCATGTCGTCGTACCGCGTGGCATTGCGCTGCCGTTCGCTTTGCAGCAGCAGTTCCTGGAGTCGTCACCGGCGATCCAGCAGACCATCGGCAAGCTGAAGATGGCACTCGCGCTCGGCGGTGAGATCGACGGGCTGTGCGCCGAGCTGGGCGCGTTGATCCGCGACACCCCGCTGCCGGCGGATCTGCGCACGCTGATCGAGGACGCCGTACTGCGGCATCTCACCGGCGCGGGCCGGGTCGTCGTGCGCAGCTCGTCGAATGCCGAGGACCTGATCGGGTTCTCGGCCGCGGGCATCTACGAGTCGATCCCCGAGGTCGAATCGATCGAGGATGTCGTGCACGCGATCCAGCGGGTCTGGGCGTCGCTGGTGACGACGCGCGGCGTGCTGCTCCGCGACGAGGCCGGGATCGGCCTGTCCGACTGCTTCATGGGTGTCGTCATCCAGCAGCAGCTCGACGGCGCGCTCGGTGGTGTCATGGTCACCACGAACCCGCTCGACCGGGCCGACTTCCGGTCCGTCCTGCTGAACCTGGCGCGCAACTCCGTCGACGATGTCGTCTCCGGAGCCGGTGACCCGTTGCAGCACCTCTACAACACGATGGAGGGCGGCAGCCGAACGGTTGCCCTGGGCACCGATGGTGTCGATGTGGACGACCAGGCCAAGGCCACGCTGGGACGACTCGCACTGATCGGACGGTTGCTGCAGGCCCATTTCGCCGGTGCCGACGGCCCTGTCGATGCGCCGGTGGATGTCGAGTGGCTGGTCGACGGTGACCGGATCGTGTTGCTGCAGTGCCGTCCGTACCAGCTCGCCGCGTGACCGGGCGCACGGTTGACGCGACGCGGGTGATTCGTCGCTACAACGCCTTCCAGCTGTTCGCGGGACTGCTTTGGTGGTTGCCGGTCTTCTACGTGTTCCAGCGGTCCGCCGGACTGTCGGACACCGAGATCTTCTCGATCCAGAGCATCTTCTACCTCGCGTTCTGCCTGTTCGACATCCCGACCGGGATGATCGCCGACCGCTTCGACTACCGCCGCTGCCTGCAAGGTGGGGCAGCAATTCTCGTGGTGGCGAACGTGATCCCGGTCTGGCAGCCGACGTTCACCGGGTTCCTTGTTCAGTTTCTGCTGATCGCGTTGGCGCACTCGCTGTTCTCTGGTGCGGGCAGCGCTTACCTGTACGAGTACCTGCAGCGGACGGGGAACGAAGCGTCGTACCAGGGGGCTGAAGGGTCGGCGCGAGCGTGGACGCTGATCGGGCGGATCGTGTGTCTGCCGGCGGCTGGGTTCCTGACGGCTTGGTGGGGTCCGTCACCGTATGTCTTGTCGGCGGTGACCTGCGGTATCGCGGCCGTTATCGCGTTGGGCTTCCCGGCCCTACCTGATGCTGGGCGAGCTAAGGCTGAGCCTGTCCTCCCTGCGTTGGCTGGGGCGCTGCGGTCGCTGGTGAAGTCGAAGCGGTTGATGCTGCTGATGGCTCAGGGCATCGCTGTGTTCACGCTGGTTCGGATCGGGCAGGCCAATCTGTTCCAGCCGATCCTGGAGTCGAAGGATCTGCCGCTGCAGTGGTTCGGGGTGCTGATGGCTGCGACCACCGTGTTCGAAGTCGCCGGGGCCGCGCGATCCGCCGTACTGGCGCGCTTCGGACAGATCCGGGTCGTGCTGGCGCTGACCGTACTGATGGCGATCGCGCTGGCCTCGGTCATCCCGCTGGGTCTCGTCGGCACGATGGCCTGTCTCGCCGTGTTCTCACTCGCCTCCGGACTCGCGTTCCCGGTGCAGCGCAAGCTCGTCAACCAGGCCATCACCGAACCGTCCCGCCGCGCGACTCTGCTGTCGATCGAATCCCTCGCCGATCGGGCCGTCTGCGCGCTGGTCGTGTTCCTCATGGGCGGGTTCCTCGCCCGGGGCGCGATGCCGGAGTTCCTGGTCGCGCTGGCCGCCGCCGTCACGGTCGCGATGGTCGCCCTCGCCGTACTCGTCACTCGCAGCCGCGATCGCGCGGCCACCAAGGAGAGCCTCGCGTGAAGAAGATCCTGTACGTCTACGTCAAGGGCGGCGCCCCGCTCGAGACCGCGTTCCCGCGCCTCGCGGCCTGCGGTGAGCTGCACGTGCTCGCGCTGTCGCCGCTGCCCGAGGCCGCGAAGGCGAGCTGGGAACCCTGCTGTACGTCGATCACCGTGCACCCGGGTGGTCTGACGCCGGGTGAGCCGGTGGTCGAGGCGATCATGGCCCATGCGCGGGAGATCGGCGCGGATGCGCTGTTCACGCTGTCCGAGTTCGCCGTACTGGCTGTGGCCAACGCTGCGGACCGGCTCGGCCTGGCCGGGGCTGGTCCGGGGATCCGGGCTGCGCGGGACAAGCGGTTGATGCGGCAGGCCTGGCAGGCGGCGGGTGTGCCGATCCCCCGTTTCCGCCGCGTCGATTCGGCGGCTGATCTGCGCGGTGCGCTGGCCGCCCTGACCCCGCCGCTGCTGCTCAAGCCCGCGTGGGGTGCTGGTTCGGTGGCGCAGCTCGTGCTGACGTCGCAGGACCAGGTGGCCGATGCGTGGGCGGAGATCGAGCAGGCCCTGGAGCGTGGCGGGCAGGTCGGCATGAACGAGTTGTTCGAGCAGAACACCGACGGCGACCGCCTGGTCGAAGAGATCATGGACGGCACCACGGAGGGCTGGTACTCCGAGGACGGGTACGGCGACTATCTGAGCGTCGAGGGTATCGTTGCCAAGGGCATCTACCACCCGTTGGCGATCACCGCCAAGCTTCCGACGGTCCCGCCGTACATCGAGGTCGCCAGTACGTCGCCGTGCGTGCTGCCGGAATCGTTGCAGCGGCGGATCGAGGACGTGTCGCGGCGGGCGGTCGATGCGCTCGGGCTGGACACGTGCGGCACGCATACCGAGCTGAAGTTGCGGGCGGACGGTTCGCTGGTGGTGATCGAGGTGGGCGCGCGGTTCGGCGGGCTGCTGACTACGCGGCAGGTTGAGATCGCGTTCGAGCTTGACCCGATCGGGATGCTGATCCGCGAGCAGCTGGGTGAAGAGGTCTCGTATCCGCAGGCCATGCTGGTCGAGGGCGGTCGCGCCGCCGCGTCCGTTGCGGTCGTGCCGGCGGCCGCCGACGGCACACCGTGGAAGACACAGCCGCTGTGGGATCCCGAGCAGGTGGATTGGTCGCGGCTGTTGTCTCCGGGCAGCACGGTCGAGGCAGTGCCGGCGTTCATGTTGCCGACCGGCACCCAGGTCCCCCGGTTCGACCCGTCCGGTGGATCACGCAACTGGCTGGGCGTCTTCCTCCTGACCGCCTACGACGCCCCCACGTTGCTGCGCGACTGCCGCGCCATCCTGGACGGTATGGAGACTGCTTTGGTAGCGGGTTGCCAGGTGGTGGCTCTGACCACCGAAGGCGACGAGGTCGGCCTGGAAGACGGCGTCGAGTAGGTCGGCGTTCTCGACTCCGGGAGCGGTGACGACCTCGCCGAGTTCGAGACCACGCAGGCTGGCGGTGACCACGTCGGCCGCACTCATCCTCGGTATGGCGCTCAGATCCAGCCCTTGCCGGGTGTGGAACTCGGTCGCGACCACACCCGGGCAGAGCACCTGAACCTTGACGCCGGTGCCGTCGAGTTCGGCGCTCAACGCCTGTGACATCGCGACGAGGTGTGCCAGGGTGCCGGCGTACGTCGCTCGTCGTGGCTGCACGGATTTGTCCGCCGGTCCGCTGAACGCGATCATCCCGGCGACGTTGATGATCGTTCCGGCGCCGCGCTCCTGCATCGGGCCGACGGCAGCTCGAGTGATCAGGGTGGGCGCGAGCACCTTCACTCCGAGCAGCTCACGCGCCTTGGCAGCAGGCAGCTCGGCCATCGGCATGTAGTGCGAGACACCGGCGTTGTTCACGAGCAGGTCCAGCGGCTCGGACGCCGCGAGACGGGCCACCGTGTCGATGCCGTCGTCGGTCGAGAGGTCCGCGGTGACGGCGGTGACCGTCACCTCCGGGTGCGCGGCAGCGAACTCGTCGAGGCGATCCTTCCGGCGGCCGACGAGGATCAGGTTGTAGCCGTCCGCGGCAAGGCGCTCAGCGAAAGCTGCGCCGATACCGGACGTGGCGCCGGTGACCAGAGCAAGTTTGTTCATGTCGTCCACAGTCCTCCCGCGGTCCTCGGACAGGTAGTTGCCTCTGCTTCCTAGGACTGTCAGGGCCAGGCAAGCTCGGTGCATACTGAGGGTGATGGCGCGGACAGGCCTCGGCGAGGCGCTCATGACATGGCGGGCAGCAGTCGCGCCCGGTGACGTCGGCTTGCCCGGACGGGGCGCGCGCCGTACGCCGGGACTTCGTCGTGAGGAGCTTGCCCAGCTGGCCGGGATCTCGGCGGACTACCTCACCCGGCTGGAGCAGGGCCGAGCTGCCAACCCGTCCGCACAGGTCGTGGAGGCACTGGCCCGGACCCTGCAGCTGACCGGTGACGAGCGCAGTCATCTCTACCAGCTGGCCGGCTTGGCGGTTCCCGCGCCCGAACGCATCCCGACAGTCATTTCGCCAGGTGTGCAACGGATGGTGGAGCGGTTGGGCGATACGCCGGTCGCCGTCTTCGACGCGATGTGGACCCAGCTGCACGCCAACGCGTTGTACGTCGAGCTGATGGGATATCGGGAAGGTGCTGAGCTCAACGCGGCCTGGCGGAACTTCCTCGGTTCCACGTCACGGGTGCGTCAGACCCCGGCCTCGCTCGGTCAGCTGCAAGAGCTTCAGGTGGCGGACCTTCGCCGTACGGCGGGGCGCTATCCGCACGACCCGAACCTGCAGGCCCTGATCGACGAACTCCGTCGCCGCTCACCCCGCTTCGGCGAACTCTGGGAGTCCGGTGTCGTCGCGGAACATCACTCCACCCGCAAGATCATCGACCACCCGGTCGCGGGCGCGATCACCCTCGACTGCGACGTACTGCAGGTGGCCGGCGACGACCTCCGCATCATGGTCTACACGGCCGAGCCACACTCTCGCGACGCCGACAAGTTGAGGTTGCTCACTACAGTCCACACCTGAACTGCCGTTGCGCGAAGCAACATTTCGTGGCTCGCTTCGACCGCCGATAGCGTCCGATTCATGGAGATTTTTCAGACGGCCGAAGAGATGGCAGCGGCGTTGCGGGCCGGCGACGTGACGTCGGTGGAACTGACGGATGAGGCGATTGCGCGGATCGAGCGCGACGACAAAGTGATCAACGCGATCTGTGTGCGGGACTTCGACAGTGCGCGGGCCGCCGCGCGGGATGCCGACGCTGCGCGGGCCCGCGGCGAGGATGGGCCGCTGCTCGGGATTCCGGTGACGGTCAAGGAGTGCTACAACATGGCCGGGCTGCCGACGACCTGGGGTCTGCCGGAGTATCGGGACTACGTTCCGGCGGAGGACGCCGTACAGGTGTCGCGGCTCAAGGCTGCGGGGGCTGTGGTGTTGGGGAAGACCAATGTGCCGTTGGGGCTGCAAGACATCCAGAGCTTCAACGAGATCTATGGGACGACCAACAATCCTTGGGATCACGCTCGTACGGCGGGCGGTTCGTCGGGCGGGTCTGCGGCGGCGCTGGCGTCTGGGTTCGGCGCGTTGTCGATTGGGTCCGACCTCGCTGGTTCGCTGCGTACGCCTGCGCACTTCTGCGGTGTCTACGCGCACAAGCCGACGGTTGGATTGGCGGCCACCCGCGGCATGGTCGTGCCGCCGGAACCAGCGCTGCCGATCGACCTCGACCTGGCCGTCGTCGGTCCGATGGCGCGCTCGGCCCGCGATCTCACGCTCCTGCTCGACGTCATGGCCGGTCCGGACCCGCTGACGCTCGGCAAAGCAGGTGCTTTCGCCTTACCGCCCTCACGTCACGAGCGGCTGAGCGACTTCCGGGTCCTGGTCGTCGACGAGCATCCGCTGATCCCGACCAGCGCCGCGGTGCGGGCTGGGGTGAACCGGGTGGCCGACGTACTGGTCGAGGGCGGCGCCCACGTCGTACGGCACAGTCCGCTGCTGCCCGACCTGACCGAGGCCGCGACGCTCTACATGCAGTTCCTGTTCTCGGGGTCCGTCGCGCGCTTCCCCGTCGACGAGTACGAGCAACTGCAGTGCCAGGCGGCTGCCCTGAGCCCGAACGACCACAGCCTCGACGCCGCCCGGCTCCGCGCCATGGTGTTCAGCCACCGCGACTGGCTCGCGGTGAACGCGCGCCGCGAGGTCCACCGCCACGGCTGGCGACAGCTCTTCACCGAATTCGACGTCGTGGTGTGCCCGATCACCCCGACGCCCGCATTCCCGCACGACCACAACCCTGACGTGCTGGGACGCCGGCTCGACATCGACGGCACCGACCACCCGTACTTCGACCAACTCGTCTGGGCCGGTCTCCCCACCC
>NZ_SMKA01000200.1 GCF_004348455.1 Kribbella albertanoniae | reverse complement strand
GGTTGGGTGGGGCGTCGGCGGCGGAGTAGGGATAGGGCGGCGACTGTTAGGAGGAGGGCGGCTAGGGCGCCGGCTCCGACCAGGAGGCCTAGGCGGAGGCCGGCTGGGTGGTAGGTGCAGGAGACCTTGGTTGAGGAGCGTCCTACTGGCATGGCCATCAGGCCGGCCATTTGGGTGGGTTTGCGCCAGGACTGGTCGTCGACTCGGCAGCGCCAGCCTGGGGTGCGGACTACGCCCATGACGACGAGGCCTCGGGTGCCGGGGTTGAGTTTGACGTCGATGTTGTGGCCGCCGACGTGTACCTCGGCGGGCTGGCTCGCCCGGAGGGTGGCGACTGCGGCGTCGAGCTTGGTTCGGTCCAGGCAGCCGATCGGGCGTTCCGGCAGGTTGGTCGGCTCCGGCACCCGCAGCTTCACGTCGACCACGCCGCTCGGCCCCGCCGTACTGACCCGGCGGACCGGCGCTCCGCGGAAGATGCCGGGCCGTTTCGCGCCGGTGGTCAGGCTGATCGTCCACTTACGCCCGTCCACGAGGACGTCGCCGACGAACTCGGGTCCGAACAAGTACACCTCGTCACCCGGCGTACAGCGGGCGGTGAGGCGGAACTCGCCCGCCTTCGGCAGGCCGACCGGGTGATTGATCGTCAGCACGCCCGGCCGCTTGTCGCTGACGGTGACCGGGGAGCCCTCGTCGACATACGCGCGCAGCTTCGGGGTCGTGTACACGCCCGCACCGAGCGCAGTCTCCTGTAGTCCGTACGGCGCCCCCAGCTGCGAGACCCACGGCCTCAGCGGACGCACCGTGACGAACGGCGCGACCTGGCTGCGCGCGAGCTGCAACTCCCCCTTCGGGTTCAGCGTCAGCCGCGCACCGACCGAGAACACCGCGTCGACCACCGGGTTCACCGGATCGACGATGGACCGCCCGAACGCCGAGTAGCCGAAGCCGAGGTTGAGCAGCTCCTGGGTGAGCTCGTCCGGAATCGTCGAGCTGTAGTACTCCGGCCCCTCGCCCCCGATCAGCATCGGATCGTTGACGGTGGTGAACGCACCAGGCGCGACGCGCTGCCGCGGCCAGTCGTTGTCCCCCATCACCAGCGCCCGAGCGGTCTCCTGCCGAGCCGCCCAGGCCCGGCCGGTGTGGTACTTCTCGCCGCGATGCGCCTCGATCGCGTAAGACGACGCGCCCGACTCCACCAGCACCGCAACCACGAGCACGACCGGAGCAATCCGCAGTACCCGCTTGGTCGGCTTCCAGCGCGTAACGACCCACGCCGCGATCGCCAGCACCCCGACCACCGGTACGGCGACGGCCGTGACCGCGGTCGACGTCCAGTTGTTCCAGGCGAAGGCATACAGGGCGGCGAGGAAAACAGCCGGTACGACGACCGTCGACACCTTGGTGATCCCCGTGGCCACCGACATCCAGCCCGCGATCACGATCAGCCCGGCGATCACGAACGCCTGCCGGTACGGGTTGCCGTTGGGCGCGTCGAAGCCGTGCCAGATCTCGTGGGTGATGGTGATCTGCATGCTGCCGATCGCCAGCAGGATGGCCGCCGACCAGACGATCCGCTCCCGGAGTGCAATCTTCCAGTTGAAGGGGAAGCTCAGCGCAAGGAGCAGCATCAGGGTCCCGACGGCCAGGCCGGGCGTCTTCCCGACCCCCTCGGTCCCCGGCAGCAGCCGGCCGAAGAAGTACAGCCAGCCGATCGGGTGGAAGGTCTCGTCCGGGCTCGGCCGCGCGTACCCGACCGATTTGAAGGTTGGGACCAACAGCGGCGCCGACAGCGCGATCCCGATCACCACCACGACCAGGCAGCGCGCCGCGCCACGGATCCGGCGCAGCCAGTCGCCGCCCTCGGGATCTCCCAGCACGCGCGCGATCACCACGATCGCGGCGCCCAGCGAGGCCATGTAGACGGTGTAGAAGTGCGAGTACCAGAACAGGGCGATGACGAACGGCGAGACGATCATCGACGGCAGCGAGCGCGATTGCCAGACCCATTCGCAGAGCAGGCAGATCACCGGGAACGCGATCAGCCCGTACAGCCAGCCGGTCATGTAGCCGCCGTCGTCGAACGCCCACCCGCAGGTCGCGTACGAGACGCCGGCCAGGGCCGCCAGCCAGGCCGGGCCGCCCGGACGCAACTTGCGCAGGTACGCCGTCATCGCTGCCGCCGCGCAGGCGATCGCGGTCGCGGAGATCACGTACAGCGCGAGGTCGATCTTGTCCCGCGGGAACAGCAGCACGATCCAGGACAGCGCGGCCCCGTTGTAGGCCATGAAGTCGCCGATGTACGGGACGCCGTACCCGCTGGACCAGTTGAAGAAGAAGTCGCCCGGCGCGGTCCCGGTCATGATGTCGCGCAGGTGGGCGTGCATCGGGATGAACTGCTGCCCGAGGTCGAGGATGTTCCGCGGGATCGACCCGAACGGGTAGCTGCCGCGGATGATCCCGCCGGCGATGTACGCCGCCGCCGCTGCCAGTGCCGCCAGCGGCACTGCCAACCACTCGCGCCCTCGCCCCCGGGCTGCCGCCATCAGTTTCATTCCCTCGCTCGTGACCCCGCAACGCCGTCCGACCTTATCCGAGAGCCCGGCCGTGGGAGGAAAGTTGCCCTGCACAAGCAGGTTGCCCCTTCGGGAACCCGCGGTAGACCGGTTCAGATCCAGTAGAACCCTGGGTGCGGATGCATCAGGAACTCGTGGTGCGAGATGTTCCACGCATAAGCACCCGCCATAGCAAACACCACCCGGTCCCCGGCCCTGATCACCGGGACCGGAATTCCCTGTGCCAGCAGGTCTTTCGGCGTACACAACTGACCGGTCAACGACACCCGTCCGGAGGCCTCCGGACGCGGCCAGGGATGCGACCACTCCTCGACTGGTACGACGGCGAACGGCTGGTCGTGCCCCTTGGTCGCCGGGGTCCGAAGGTGATGTGTACCACCCCGGACCACACCGAACGGCTCCCCCTGGCTCAGCTTCACATCCAGGACCTCGGTCGCGTAGAACCCGCAGTACGCCGTCAGCGCGCGTCCAGGCTCGATCCGAAGCCGCAACTCCGGTCGCCGATCGAGCAGCTTGCGCAGGCCGTCCCCGAACTCGGCCCAGTCGAACCGCGCCGACGGGTCGGCGTAGTCGACCGCCATCCCGCCACCGACGTTCACCTCCTCGAACCGCAGGCCGTGCCGCCCGGCCAGCGCGGCCGACCAGTTCACGATCTGCTCGGCCACCACGAGGTGCTCGGCCGCATTCAGCCCGCTGCCGAGGTGCGCGTGGATCCCGCGCAGCCGGAGCTGCCGGCTCATCGGACCGGCCAGCAGCTCCAGCGCCCGCGCAACGTCGGCCGGATCGAGCCCGAACGGACTCGGTCGCCCACCCATCGCGAGGGCGACCGACTCCAGCGAGCCCTCCGCCACCGGCACGTTGACCCGCAGCAGTACGTCGAGCTGCTGCTCTGGCGCACTGCTCAGTGCGGACGCCACCTGGTAGAGCTCCTGCACGCTCTCCAAGTGCCACCGGTGGACGCCGGCCTCGACCGCGGCAGCGATCTCGGCCGGCGTCTTACCTGGTCCACCGAAGGCGAGCGGCGCACCGGGCGCCACCTGACGCACGTGAGCCAACTCGCCCGCACTGGACACCTCATAGCCGTCGACCGCATCCTGCAACGTCTCCAGTACGGCGGCGTCCGGGTTGGCCTTGGCCGCGTAGTACAGCTCGACCCCCTTCGGCAGCGCCGCCCGGACCATCGCCGCGTGGGCGCGCAGCGCGCCCAGGTCGTAGACGTAGGCGGGCAGCGCATCAGCCGGCAGATCGGCCACAAACTCGCCAACGGTAGGAGTCACCGATCAGCCGCTGCCGCGAGGACGGACTCCGCGAGAGGCGACGGCAGCCGAACGTAGCCGGCACTCCGGTCCGGCAGCCGACCCCAGCGGGTCAGCATGTTGGTCTTCGCAGGCAGCGGCACACCGGCCAGCAGGGCGGCCAGCAGCGGCGGGCAGCCGTTCTGGTCGGCGTACTCGGCGATCACAGCCCGCACCTCGGCCCACAGCCGGCCCTCGAGCGCCGGGCTCAGGTCGGCGACCGCACCGAGCAGGTCGGACACGTGGTTGACCAGCAGGCAGTAGACGACTCGGTCCCAGCCGCGCTGAGCGTCGTACGTCATCGGACCGGCGACATCCGCCGGCAGGCCCGCGAGCGTCTCGGTGTGCAGCTCGTCGACGAGCTTGGTGCCTTCCAAGTCACGGAACAGCACCTGCACCGGCTGGTTATTCGCGTCGACACCGATCAGCACGTTCTGCAGGTGCGGCTCCAGCACCACCCCGTGGTCGAGGTACGCGGCCAGCACCGGCGGAATCAGCAACCGCAGGTACGCCGTCCACCAGGACACGATCTCGGCGTCATCGGCTCCGTCGAGCAGGTGCGAGATGTGCGCAGAGCTGGTCGGGTACTCGTCAGCCACCGCACCTGCCATCAACGGCGTCACACCAGGACGCAGTACGTCGTTCAGCCCGGTCCGCACGATCAGCCCGAACCCCTCGTACACCGCAACATCGGCAGCACCGTCCGCACCCGGCAGAGCGAGCGTGCGGAACGCGGGCTCCCGCAGTACGGCGGCGCCTGGGAACCGAACCGCGAGATCGTCCAGCACGGGTGCGAGCAACCGGGTAAGCGCGACCGCACCAGTCATCTCGTACGCCGCGTTCTTGCGCAGGCAGTTGGTGATCCGGATGTTGAGGCTGAACTTGAGGAACGCATCCGGACCGGCCAGCGTGCGCACGGACGAGGTCGCCGTGAACGGGACACCACCGACCCCGAGGTCGATGACGTCACCGCGCTCGACCGCGGCCTGGTACAGCGGGTTGGCCCGCATCATCGAGAACTGCCACGGGTGCGCAGGCAGCAGCCGATAGCCGTCCGGAACCTCGCACAGGCCGTCGACGAGCGCAGTGATCTCCGGGTCGAGGCTCTCCTCGGCCAGCAGCTCCGCGCGGACCGCTAGATAGCGCAGCTGGAACGCGGCCCGCGACTCCGGCCCGTACGCGGCCCAGTCGTCGCGGTTCTCGGTCCGGGCCTTCGGTGCCGGGTGGAAGCGGTGCCCGAACAGCATCGCCTGCTCGGACTCTAGGAAGCGGTCCGGACCAACAGGCCGGGTCCGGTTCAGCGCGCGGGTGACACCTTCGTGGCTGGACTCGATCTGCGGGAGAAACTCCTCGTTCTCGAACCCACTGCGCAGCGCGAGCTCCCGTCGTACATGATCGGCCAGCTCGTGCCAGGTCAGCTCGGACCAGAACACACCGTGCTCCTGGAACACGGGCCCACTGAAGCGATGGGCTCCGATCAACGCCGTACGGCGAAGTTCGACGCGCAGGACAACCCCGGCGCGCGGCAATCGAAGGAGCAGCCAGCCGTCGTCGACAGCGCTCTGGTGCTCCGGACCGGAAAGCTCGCGCAGCAGGCAGTTGAGCAGAGTGTGCGCGACCACATGGTCGGCGCGCGGTACAGCGGTCGCAGCCGGGGGAAGGGACTGCATGACAGACATAGGTGACTCCGAAGTCGTACGGGGACGAATGAGCAACGCGGCGGAAACGGCTGTGACCAAGGCGGCAACGGTTCCGATCAGCACCGGCGCGGCTGCGCCGAACGCACTGTTCGAGCCAGCAGCAACGGCGCCGGCGGCGACCGCTCCGCCCTTGGAGAAGAATTCGACGGTACCGAACATCCGGCCGGGCGCGCGCCCTCTCGCCGCGTCGGCGGCCAGAATCGACAGGCACACCAGACCGAGCGTCAGCCCGATACCGAGCAGTACGCGCGCGACGACGAAACCGGGCAGGGTCTCAACCACTGCGTGCGCAGCCAAACCAAGGGCGACGAAGCCCAGACCGGCCGCGATCCCGGCGTGCGAATGCCTCAGAAAGCGCCTGTGCACACTGCTTGCCAGCACGAGATAACACAGGTGTGGCAACGCGAACAGCGCCCCGGCGACCGCTCCTGAGGTATCAGGCATCCGCTGCTCGATCAGCGCGATCAGATACGGGAAGGAGATGATCGTCGCGAAGACGAAGGCGAACTCGAAGAAGTACAGCTGCCGCAGGGTCCGCAGCGATGGCGGCGGCTGCTCCGGCAGCACCTCATGCACTTCCACCGACGGATGATCGGGCTCAGGCAACAGAACCAGCAGTACGGCGGCCGCTAGCGGCAGCACGGCCATGATCAGGTACTGGCGATGCGGCGACACCCACGGGCTCAGCGAGCCGACCAGGATTGGTGCCACGACCAACGCAGCCCGGGCACTGCCTTGCATCAAGGTCAGCGCCTTCGACAGCCGATCGCCGGTCAGCGCGGCCGCGAGATAACCGTTGCTGGCGGCAAACGTTCCGCCGAGGAAGCCTTGCAGAACGAGGGCCAGCGTGAAGGCCGGCAGACTGTTCGCGAACCCGGCCGCGAGGAAGGCGATCGACAACCCGAGCTGCGCCCGCAACAGCAGCCGCTTCCGTCCATAACGATCGGCCAGGCAACCCCAGAAGGGCGCACCAAGCGCGCTGAAGACGGTCGGAACGACGTACAGGAGACCTGCCCAACGGCCGGTCGGATCGCCGAGCGAGGGCAGGATCTCGGTCAGGTACGGCGGCAGGCCGAGCGCGGCGAACGAGGCGACGAAGTAGCAGCCGGCAATCGCTGGCACGTGCGACCGGCTGAGCTTCGGCCGCGGGGACGCGATAGGCGGAGTGGCAAGGAGGGTCACAGTGCGAGCCGCAAGTAGTTGGGGCCGGTCGTGTAGTGCTTGTTGATGTCTGCGGCGCCAGAACGCTGCTTGCTCAACAGGGTTCCTGCAGTGACCATCGCCTTGACCGGCAGCCGGTCAGCGTCCAGAAGGTCGGCTCTGAGCGCAGCGCCGTCCGCACAGAGGCGGCCGACGGCCTCGGTCAGGCGGGTGCGCAGGATGCCGAGCAGGTCGTGTTCCGGCAGCGCGAACGCGAGGGACGCCGTACAGAGGTGGACGGTGATGGTGGTGAAGAGATCGGTCAGCGCGCGATCGTCCTCGCCGAAGACCCGGGCATCGGTGAAGTCGCCACGATCCGTCCAGCGCGTCACGTTGATGCGGGGACCGTCGTTGTCCTTGTACAGCAGGCGAATCCGCGTGTTCCCGTCCACGCGGTCGAAGATCACCGAGGTGTTCTGTTGATGGGACTCGACCGCGATCCCGTAGCCGAACAGCGTGGTCTGCCAATCGAGCAGCAGCGTGACGAAGGCGTCGTACAGGTCGGGGACCTTGCCGTCGTAGAAGCGGTCGGCGAGGTGGTCGACGACCCGGCGCCCGCTCGGCGCTTGCGCGGCGAAGGCGGCCAGCGGGACGACGAGCGCGTCGTCCAAGTCGTCGGGAAAACGGCGGAGCAGTACGGCGAACAGCTCGTGGCCGCTCTCGTAGTACGTCTGCTCGTCGGCGTTCAGGATCGTCGTCCGGAACCGCGGTTCGCGAGCGATGATCTCGTGCATCAGCCGCTCGCCCGCGGCGCCGTCGACGAGCACACCCGCCTTGATCGTCCGGCGGTTGCGCGCACCGAGCGTGGCCGTTGCTATCGGCAACTTCAGGTGGAAGCGCGGGTCCTGGACGACTGCCACGGTCCGGGTCGACAGCGTCGGTACGACGTCGAGGTACGGAATCGGACCCAGGACGCCGTCAACCACCTCTGTCAGGGGGTGGATCGGGAGCGTCGTGTGGTCGGTCAGCTCCGGCAGACCGATGTCGGCGGTCGTCGGCCACCACTCCGGCCAGGCGGCCTTCGCAAGCCCCGGTACGGCGACCCAGCGGAGCTGGAAGGTCGGATGGAACTCGGGGGTGTACGCCCGCACCTGCTGCGCGGTCAACCCGAGCCGCCCGCGCGCCGTCGGGTAGACCGGGTGGTCGAGGAAGGCGGCCAGCGTGTCGAACGCGAGCGAGCCGCCGAGACCTGTCCAGTCGGCCGGATCATCGCCGTACCGCTGCGCGAGCCCGGCCAGCACCTCGGCCTGGACCTCGTCGTGCAACTCCATCGTGGCGAGCGTCTGCCGGCACTCGTCGGCGAACGTGTCGTAGCCGCCGCGATCCTCGGCATCGGCCAGGTCCCGCAGTACGGCGAGAATGTCGTCGAGGCCGGTCACCTCCGTGCCGTCGACCTCGAGCAGCGGCCGGCGAGCGCCGTACTCGGCCTGGAAGTTGTCCTCGCCGACCGGAACCGCGATCTGATTCAGCTCGAGCCAGAGCCCATCGGCCCGCTCGACCAGCGTGCTGCCGGTCCGCAGCCCGAGCACGTCTTCCCGGATCAGCGTCGAGAGAACGCGCAGGGTCAACGTCGTGCTCGCAGTCACGACTGGATCTCCCAGACGTGATCACGAACGAACTCCTCGGCGATCCGCAGCAGCGCTGCCTTGTCCGCGCCGATGCCCTGGATCACGCCGAGGTAGTCGCGGTTCGTCCGGTAGTGCGGATGCTCCGCGCCGACCTCGCGGAAGGTCCGGTACGACAACGCGATGCCGTCGACCGTCCGATCGAACGGCTCCGGGGCGGCCGTCAGCGTTCCGGGCCGGTCCGCACAGATGTAGAGGCTGTACGACGTCAGGTCGGAGCGCGCGCCGAGTTCCGCGGGAAGCGATTCCCCGAGGTGGACCCGCAGCACGTGCTCGAAGTACGGGATGCCGAGGATCTGCTCGAGGGCGAGGTCCATCCGGTCGCCGATCGCGCGGTAGTTGACCTCGATCAGACGGACCCGGCCGTCGGCCTGCACGACGAACTCGGTGTGGCAGGCGCCGAACCCGACCCCGAGCGCGTCGAGCTGGGCCAGCACCTGATCCGTGATCGCCTGCGGATGCTCGACGAACTCCAGCGACAACTCGATGAACGCCGGCGGCTCGGAGACCGCCGTACGGAACCCGCCGAGCACCTGGCGACGCGTGCCGTCACCGAGCGTCTCGAGGGTGCACAGGTCACCGGCCAGGAACTCCTCGACCAGCAGTACGACGTCCGGCCGACGCTCCTGAACCTCAGCCGCGAACCGGTTCAGGGCGTCGAGGTCCTCGACGAGCGCGACGTCCTCGCTCGCGACGCCCTCACGCGGTTTGACCACACAGGGGAACGGGATGTCCGTCAAGCCTGGAGCCAGCTCGGCAGCCCAGACCGTGTCGAGACCGGCGTCACTCAGCCAACGCCGGGTCTCCGCCTTGTTCTTGGCCCGGAACGCCGCCTGCCAGTCCTTCCCCGGCAGGCCGAAGTACTGCGCAGCCAGCGCGGCCTGCGTCTGCAAGTGATCGCTGTTGGTGAAGATCGCCTCCGGCCTGCCCCGCCGGGAGAGCTCACCGATCACCTCCCGGAAGTCCCGAACCGCACAGTGCCGAATCTCCGGCGGCTCCGGAAAGCCCTTGTAGGCCTCACGATGCGCGTCCACCGAGTCCGTCAGCACAGTCACCGCAAGCCCGAGCCGCGCAGCCGCCGGGAGAAACCCTTCGGTGACGGAATCGGTCGGATTGAGAGCGAGCAGGTACAGCCGCATACCGAACGATTCCTCCTGAACTGGGCGAGGACTCGATCTTCTTCGGTAAGCCTACCCTTAGTCAATCTACGCGAGGAGACCTCCGTCACGCTGTCCGGAAACAGCGGCTCAGAGCGGTAGCCAGCCGGTGACGTGGTGCCAGTGTTTGCCTTGGGCAAGGTGGTCGGCGATGGCTCGCTGCAAGCGGGTACGGCGGGGTAGGTCGGCGCCGGGCGGGAGGTCGAAGACGAAGGTGATGACGTCGTCGTCGGCTTGGGAGACGACTGTCTCCGGGGTGAAGCGGTGCTGGAAGCGGAGGATGTTGGAGTCCTCGGGCAGGTAGTCGGCCAGCTGGGGGTCGAGGAGCCAGGAGGTGCAGACGGCTCGTTTGTACTCCTCGGCCGGGAAGTGCTTGGCGAAGAACGGGCGGGCGGCGGTCAGCGAGTTATCACAGGCCTCAGAGTTCAGTGGCCCGTCGCCGGGGATATGGATGTCGAGGATCGGCTCGCCGTGCCGCGTGGTGCGGTCGAACTGGAGCCGGCCGAGGCGATAGAGGCTGCCGCGGAAGTGCCGGGCGAACCAGTACGGGCGGACGATCTCGCCGTCGCGGACCCTGGAACCGAGCTGACGCATCGTTGCCTGCGACACCTCCCGCGGCACTCCGCGCGCGGCGTGCCACGCGAGCACGCCCGGCAGGACCGTCAGGTAGGCGTACAGCGGCAGCGTGCCACTGCCGGGCGGCCAGCCCGCCCGACTGTCGAGAGTGCCGAGATCGCGCCGCAACTCCGCGACCGCCGCCGCGAGCTGCTGCTCGTCCGGCGGCGACGCGAGAACTACGGCCTGTTCCGCCTCCGGGATCCCGACCCACTGCATCAGTTCACGCATTCACGACGACCTTCAGATAGCCACCGCCCACCGGAACGGCCTGGACCGGCTGGTTGTTCACCGTCACGTTCCGAACGTCGGGTGCATAGATCCGCAGCGTGGCCGGAGTCGGTGCCACGGACGAGCGCCGTACGTCGATCCGGACAGTGTGCCCCGCGTATTCGATCGAGGCGTTGTCCAGCTTCCGCGATGCCTCGACGTACGTGCGGCCGTCGACCGCTACCGCGGTTCGCTGCAGCAGGTCGACACTCTGCACCGATCCGTTTCGCCTGATCAGCGCGAACCCCTCGTCGTACAGGAGATCGTCCCGACCACCCGCGGCCAGGTCGACCCTCACGTGCCCGTCCGCAATCCGTTGCACCTCTGACACCTTCGGCGAGGTTTCCAGCAGAGTTGTGTACCGGGTCGCCGTCACACCCTCACGACGCGCCAGTACGAACGGGATCGCCGTACCGGTGGACGCCGTCCCCGGCCCGGTCTCGTGCAGCACGGTCGTTGCCTCGGGCTCCAACGCGGTCAGCTTCAAACCGCTCGACCAGGTACCGGTCCACCGGCCGTCCACAGCCTTGCCTTCGGCAACATTCTTCAGCAGGTGGTAGCCGAAGTTCTTGTTGTCCGGATCAAGCACACAACAAGGCGCCGGCGTCATCGGCACGGTCCCGATCGTCAGCGAACCGGCGCCGTGCCACGACTGATCGAACCGATGCGGTTTGGTGCCCTTGGCATCGAACACGTCGAGCGCGTAGTCGTCGGTCAGCAGCACTGCGCGTTCCAGCTCGACATCGCTCAGTGCCGGGACGCTGGCATAAGCACCCTTGACCTCCGCGTCCGCGACCTGCAACCGCGGTGTGGTACCGAAGTACTTCAGACTGCCGCGCAAATTCCGATCCTGGCTCGTCCCGTCCACCACGACCGTGTTGTGCGACACCGTCTCCCGGTACCAGTTCTCGGTCAGATCCGCATTGGAAGCGCCGTACACCTGGCCGAGGTCGGTCGACTGCAGCCCGCTGGCACCAACGACGTCCAGATGCAGCTTGTCGGCATGCCCGTGCGTGCCACCCGCGATCCCGTAGTCGAGCCGCAGGTAGTTCGCCTGGAAGGCATCAATCCCGTGGCCGAAGCTCAACACCGCTCGGCGGGCCGCCGATGTTCGCACCCTGACCGTCTGCGTCGGTACCTCGGCCTGCACCCGGAACTTCCCCGCCTTTGTCCCCAGTACGGCGCCGTCCTTGTCCAGGAAGGTCAACTCCACTGGGCCGGCCCCGCTCAGCGCCAGCGATCCAACGTTGCCGCCCTTCACCGGGACCTCGCGCTGACCATCGACCAGCAACTGATTCGTCCACAGATCCACCTGGTCGAACCACAGCGTTCCGGTCCCCCGCTCACTGCCGAGACTGAGCCGCACCGATCGAGTCGCCGATGGCACGTCCGCATCCACGTCGTACGCCGTCCAGTCCGCATCCCGCCGCAACGCCACACTCCGCGTCGACAGCACCTCCCCGCGACCATCCAGGAAGCTCGCCGACAACCGACCAGCCGTCGCCCCCGACGTCTTGGCCAGCGCCGACAACCGGACCGTCGGAGTGCGCCGACCATCGAGCGGCACGTCCTGCCGCATTCCACGCCAGCCGGAAAGCTCGGCCGCCACTCGAGCCGCACGCTTCCCATCCATCACGACATCCGTCACCCACGAAGCGCCGTCCAGCTTCCAGTACGTCGGTACGCCGTTCGCCGCCGTGGACTCGTCCTCCAGTCCGGGGTTCGGGGCCAGGTTCCGGCCGTTGTGTGACTGCAGGACGGCCTCACCGAGACTGGCGAAATTCGTGCTCCCGACCCGCAATCCGGAACTCGGTGGGATGGCGTCCGCGCCGTACCGCAGCGCCCACCGATCGGTCCGCGGCACCTTCGCATTCGTGTACGCGTAGTCGAGCGCCGCCGCGAACCGCGGATCGCCGTACTGGCCGTACGCGAACTCGGCGAACTGCGTGAAGCTGACCCCGAACCGCCGTCCCCAGTTGCCACCGTCACCGGCCGCCGGAACAGTCAGATCCGGATACAGGTAAGGCAGCAAGGCGGTGTACATCTGCTTGAACCGCGGATCACCGAGATAGTCGTGCTCACCCCTCGCGGCGATCGCCAAGCTTGTCAGCGCCTGCAGAGCGTAGACGTGATAGCTGGCCGAACCCTCCCACCACCAACCGTCGTTCATCCGCGCCTTGTTCAGCAGGAACTCCAGCCCGTCCTCGGAGTCGTGCAGCGCATACTCCTTGTACGCCGAATCGTTGAGCGCAGCACCGATCGAGTAGATCCCGGCGTCGTTCCAGGCTTGGAAATTCGAGGTGGACGTCGGCCAGGAGATCATCAGGTCGGCCAGCGGCCGGAGCAGGTTCTGCTCGATGTCCACCCGCTCGGCCGCCGTCAGCGAGTCATGGATCAGGTCATACGCATCGACCAACGCGATCGACGACACCGCCTCGTCCAGCACCTGGTAGTGCACCCGCCCGTAGAGCCCGTTCAACGGCACCGACACGAACTGGTCGGCGTAGTACTGCAGGAGATCCCGCGCCTTCGCCGCATACCGAGGATCCGCCGTCAGCTGATACGCGAGTCCCAGGTCCGCAGCACCTTGCGCAGCGTTGTAGTGCCAGGTCTCGATCCAGGCGCTGTCATACGGCTCACCGGTGTACACCTTCCCGTCGATCGGACAGGTGTGCTCGGTCGGCTTGTCATAGTCGAACCGCAAGCTGGTGTTCGTGCCCGGACACTTGTAGTTACCGGTCCACGCATTGTGGAACATCGTCTTGTCGAGGGCCCGAGGCAACCAGTTGTCTGCCTCGGTCCTCACTACCTTGCCGAAGGCATCTTTCGCCCAGCCTTGCTCGGCGACCTTCTGCCGAAGTGCATCCAACTCGCCAGCAGTGTTGAACACCTGCGGCTGCTCGCCACGCACCGCTGCAGTCGCAATGGAAGTCTCGAGCCACGCAGTCTGGGTCAGCTCCGGCGCACCAGCGGGAGTCGCCAGCAGCTTGACCTCGCGCGTCGTACCAACTGCCTGCGCCTCAGGCGCGGCGACGAACACCTTCACCTGGGCGGATTTACCAGCAGCCAAGGTGACCGAGTCCGCGTCGAGCCTCGCCGAGTACGGCGCCAAACCCGACTGGTCGAGGCTGAGCCGGAAGGTGTCCGCGACCTCGCGCCGGTTCGTGATCGTCGTGTAGTGCACAACTTCGGAGCCCGCGGCAACTGACTTGCTCACCGCGTCCGGCGATACCCAGCCGGATTCGGTGCTGACACTCACGTTGTCGATCCACGCCGTACCGGTGGCGTTGGTGACCGTCGGGATCACCTGGATCCGCTTGGTCTTCGCCGGCAACCTCATCGTCCCCGAGATCCGCGACCACCCGCGGCTCCCGGTGATCACCCCGGCGATGATCGACGACCCGGTGTAAGTCGTCTGCCCGTTTTCGACGTACGAGAAGCTCAGGCTGACCCGCAGCCCGCCCGGTACGTCGGTGAAGTCCGACGACACCAACTGATCGGTCCGCACGTCCGCCGCCACCGTGACGACTGGCCAGACGGCCTGGTCGACCTGCGTCGTGACGAACCCGCCGACCTTCTTGCCCGGCACGCCCTTCAGCCGCATCGCCCCCTCGCTGAGGTCGTAGACCTGACTCAGGTACGGCGTACACCATCCGGCCGCCGGGCAGTTCGGATCGGTTGTCGTGGTATCGAATCCGGGGTTCGTCACCAGGTTGACCGGCGCACTCGCCGCGACCCGGAGGTCGTCGAACCGCGCCGTCCCCACCGCACGATCGAGCGCCACGCTGACGAACGCCGACACCGTCCCAGCCGGTACGGCGTAGGTCGCGGTCTGCAACGTCCAGTCCTGGGTCCCGTGTAGCCGAACGCCCTGCCAGGTCTTCACCCCGGCCGCATTGACGAACGCGATGTAGACCTTGGCCGCATTGTCGGCGGCTGGACCCGGTACGACGCCGTCGAGTTTCACTTGCCCGGACACCGTCACCCGGGCAGTACGGCGACCGTCGAGTCCGAAGGATGTTGAGTTCGCGCCCTCCCACGCCGTACCGGTTCCGGACGTGACCTTGAGTGCCCGCTCGCCTTGCTGCGCGGTGGAATCCAGGGTTGCACCCGTTGACAGAGTCCAGCCGATCGGCCCCTCAAACCCGGGATTGACGACGAAGTTGCCGGGGGCAACCTCTGGTGCCGGTTCGGCATTCGCACTCACAGGATGTAGCAGGGCCGCGATCAACGCGGCCGCCAGCAGGTAGGGCCTCACATCTCCACCAGCTCTCGACTCGCCGCACCACACGAGGCACGGATGACCAGCCGCGGACGCAGCTGGACCTGATGAATGGGAGCCGTCTCGCCCTGGGTGAGGCGACGCAGCAACAGCTCCGCAGCGAGCGCTCCCACCTCGGCCTTCGGTGGTGAGACAGCAGTCAGCGGCACTTCCCCCAGGTCGGCCACTTCGTCGTCATAGGCAACAATCGCCAGGTCGCCGGGAACATCAAGCCCGAGCCGGCGCGCATGCAGAACCAGGGCTGACGCATCGCGATCACCCAGGCAGAAGACCGCGCTGACCTCGTTGTCGGCGCAGGTCCGGGCGTACTCGGCGATCCCCTCGGTGGACCAGATCTCCCGCCGCTGGTTGACCTCGGGAATCACCGGCAGGCCGAACTCCGCGATCGCCGCGTCGAACCCGGCCTGCACGGCATCCGCCGTACCGGTCCGGAGGCGTCCGAGGTGACCGATCCGCCGGTGGCCGAGCTCGGTCAGGTGCCGGACCGCGGCGTACGCACCGCCTTCATGGTTGGTGCAGACGTACGGCGTCGCGTCGTCCAGCTTGGGATGCGGCGGCCGGCGTTCGATCAACACATACGGGACCGGCAGCTCGGGCAGGTCCTCGAAGAACAGCCCGGGGTCGTCCATCAGATGCAGATTCGGCACCAGCAGGAGACCGTCGACACCGGCCTGGAGCAGCTGGCGGGTCTGCTCGGCCTCGACCTCGAGGTTGTACTCCGAACTCGACAGGATCACCCGCACCCCGGCCGCACTCAGTACCCGCTCGATCCCCTCGATCACCTTCGGGTAGAAGTACGACGTCGACGGCACCAGCACCCCGACGAACCGTCGCTGCAGCCGGATGCCCGACGGCTGAGCCAGCACGTAGGTCCCCGACCCCTGCCGCCGCTGGACAATGTCGTCCTCGATCAGCAGGTCGACCGCCCGCCGGACGGTGTTGATGCCGACCCCGGCCGACCGGGCCAGCTCCGGCTCGGTCGGCAGCCGCCCGCCGACCGTCCAGACCCCGGTCGCGATCTGCTCGCGCAACTGCTCGGCGAGCGCCCGGAACTTCATCCCCCGCGGAACCTCGGCCAACCCGTTCTCGCTCGTCATAGCGCACATCGTGAAACCCGATTCATCCCTCGTCAAGGCATGTATCAGGAATGAATCACCACTTTCCCGCCACCAATCCCACTCAATCCCCAATCATTCCCAATAATTCATTCTCTCCATGGAAGGTTTCTCCGCCAGCCCACCTCGAGCACCCACCAACCACGATCCGGCCGCGCAGATGGCTGAGCCGTGCTCAAGGTCGCAGCTCCCCCGGGCGGATTAGGGTGTGGCGGTGGAGATTGCGCATGTGGTGTGGGACTGGAACGGCACCTTGCTGCACGACAACGAGATCGTGCTGGCGGCGGTGAACGAGGTGTTCGTCGGGTTCGGGGGTACGGCGATCACGTGGGCGGACTGGCAGGCGGCGTACACGCGGCCGATGCGGGTCTCGTACGAGACGGTCCTGAAGCGACTGCTCGACGAGGAGGAGTGGGCGCAGGTCGACAAGCTGTACCACGACCGGTACGACGCGTTGCTCGCCGAAGCGTTGCTCGCGGACGGCACGCAGGACGTGCTGAAGGGGCTGGCCGAGTCCGGGCGGACGCAGTCGTTGCTGTCGATGTGGTTCCACGACCGGCTGACTCCGACGATCGACGAGTTCGGGCTGACGTCGTACTTCACCCGGATCGACGGGCTGGTCGCCGAGGTCGGTGGCGGCTCCAAGGCGGACAGCCTGCTCCGGCATCTCCAGGCGCAGAACCTCGACCCGGCCGACGTCGTACTGATCGGTGACGTGGTCGACGATGCCGACGCGGCCCGGGCTGCCGGGGCCGGCAGCATCCTCGTCAGCACCGGCGCGATGAGCCGGGACGCCCTCGAAGCGACCGGCAGCCTGGTCACCGACTCCATCCAGGAAGCCGTCGCCCTGCTGAAGTAGACGCTTAGAACCTCAGGTCGCGGGCACCGGGTGAGGTGACCCAGTGATCGGAGGAGAGCGTGAAAATCGGGTACTTCCTGTCCAGCGAGGAGTACACGCCCGCCCAGTTGATCGAGCAGGCGCGGATGGCCGAGGACGCCGGGTTCGACGGTTTGTGGATCAGCGACCACTTCCATCCGTGGAACGACGAGCAGGGCCAGAGCGCCTTCGTCTGGTCGACGATCGGGGCGATCTCACAGGTGTGCGAGTTGCCGGTGACGACCGCGGTGACGTGTCCGACCGTGCGGATTCACCCGGCCGTGATCGCGCAGGCCGCGGCGACGAGCGCCGTACTGCTGAACGGGCGGTTCCGGCTCGGCATCGGGTCCGGCGAGGCGTTGAACGAGCACGTGCTCGGGACCGTCTGGCCGACGGTCGACGTCCGGCTGGAGATGCTCGAGGAAGCAGTCGAGGTGATGCGGCGGTTGTGGACGGAGGAGGGGTTCGTCTCCCATCACGGCAAGCACTACACCGTGGACACTGCCCGGATCTACACGCGGCCGGAGCAGCCGCTGCCGATCTACATGTCCGGCTTCGGCCCCGAGGCCACCGATGTCGCCGCCCGGATCGCGGACGGCTACATCACCACCTCACCGGATGCCGAGCTGGTCCATCGCTTCCGCACGAACGGCGGTGGCACCAAGCCCGCGCAGGCCGGATTCAAGGTCAGCTACGCACCGACCGAGTCCGAAGGAATCGAGCAGGCACACCGGATCTGGGGCAACTCCGGCCTCCCCGGTGAGCTGGCCCAGGTGCTGCCGTCACCGCGTCATTTCGAGCAGGCGAGTCAGCTCGTCACCAAGGAATCCACTGCCAAGTCGGTGACCTGCGGGCCGAAGGCCGATGACCACATCGACGCCTTCACGCCGTACGTCGAGGCCGGCTTCGACGAGGTCTACGTGGCCAACATGGGCCCGCACTCCGTCGACATGATGAACCTCTACCGCACCGAGGTACTCCCCGAGCTCCGCCGTCGTCATCCCTAGGAGGAATCAT